>NZ_JAUBPT010000308.1:0-3118 GCF_036700905.1 Microcoleus sp. S13_C3
GAGGGATAACCGCTCCCATGCTCCCGATGAAGTAAGAAGCAAATGTCTAGACTTGTCTAGTATTTGTGTAGCAGTTTCACCGTCTCAAAGCTCACAGGTATAGCAACGGCCTATAGGGTAAGGACGTTCCTTAATTGATGAAAGCTATTGTTTGTGTTGTCGAATGCCAAAAGCATTTCTAGAGGCTGCTCCGGCTGCCTTGTGCACGAGAGAGCGGAATGCTATAAAATCTTAAACAGCAGCGGAGTGCGGAAATTGCGATCGAACGCCCAGCAACAACCGAACTCGATCGAGTCCCAACCTTTGATAACCTATAATTTGAATGAGATGTCGCAGGCACTTCGGCTCCTGGCATTATACTAATGCGCCATCCTGCGGCTAATTTGGGATTTATTCTTTCTAACAACTAACAACTAACAAATAACAACTAATAAAGAGGGGATTGCTTAATGGCTGCAACAGATTTTAAAGACTATTACGCTATTTTGGGACTCAACAAAACTGCCACTTCTGACGAATTAAAAAAAACTTTCCGTAAACTAGCCCGCAAATATCACCCGGACATGAACCCCGGCAACAAAGAAGCCGAAGCTCGTTTTAAAGAAGTAAACGAAGCTTACGAAGTGCTCTCAGACCCTGAAAAACGCAAAAAATACGACCAATACGGTCAATACTGGAAGCAAGCTGCCACAACTCCAGGCGGATGGCCGGGCGGGGGCAGTACGAATGTAGACTTTGGCGGGGTTGACTTCAGCGAGTACGGCAGTTTTGACGAATTTATCAATGCCTTGTTAGGTCGCGCAGGTAGTAGTCCGGGTAATGCCCGCAACGCCAAGTGGAATTACAGCAACTACCGCACCACCAGCGGCGGGCCCACAGGTTTTGGCGGCTTTGAAGATTTCGCGGGGTACGAAAACCGCAGCGCAGGAAGCTCTCTCGACACCGAGGTCGCCATTTCCCTGACTCTGGGGGAAGCATTTCGGGGCACTTCCAAGCGAGTCGCCACGGGGGAAGTTTCGATTCCAGCAGGAGTGAAAACCGGCAGTAAAATTCGGATAAAAGGCAAAGGTCAAGTTGACCCCTACACGAAGCAGCAGGGAGATTTGTACCTAAAATTAGAAGTGTTGCCTCACGCTTTCTTCCAGTTTGAGGGAGAGAATTTGGTCTGCGAAGTCCCGATAACTCCCGACGAAGCGGTGTTGGGAGGTTCAATTGAAGTGCCGGCGCCTGAAGGTATGATCACTGTGAAATTTCCAGCCGGGATTCGTTCGGGTCAGTCTTTGCGGTTGCGGGGCAAAGGATGGCCGAAACCGAAGAAAGACGAGCGGACTGATTTGTTAGTAAAAATTGCGATCGTGCCACCGAAAGAACTCACCACTGTCGAACGCGAGTCCTACGAAAAAATCCAAGCAAATCGTACTTTTAATCCTCGCAGTAATCTCAATCAGATGGTGCTTTGAAAAGTCGTGCATTTATCGGACGCAAATAGATTCTTTCTTAACTATTTCATCGGGACACAGCTTTGTTGTGTCCCTAGTGTATGCAAGCGCGATCTCATTTGAAAAAAACCCTGTTAACAACTCAACTTTTCTGCGCCCGTAATTTGCACTTTCCAACCTTCTCAAGACTCTTCGCTAGCTCTTAGCTGAGTAGGTTGACTACCTTGTTTGATGTTGATGCTAATTTTTTTAGATCCTTTGTTCTCCAAGTCTCGGATGTAGTTGTTCGAGTTGTCCGAAGCTTCCTGTCTGCTGTCATAGGGCCCAAAGTAATAGGTACCCTTTGGCGAATCTGTATCCACTTCTACCCACCATTCGTTGCGTCGAGTGCTGCTAGCAGGTTGAGCTAGCACCCAAAAAGCCGTGAAAAACATACCCAACATAGAGATTTCAAACATATTTACCTCTGGGAATACTTAAGTAGTTTTTACTCTTCTCAATTTATCAACGCAACGAGAGCGATCGGCTCATCCTCAGTGCTGATTTGATCCCGATAAATTTTGGCAGTTAATGGTGGCTAAAATCTGCATTTTGGTGGAGAAGATGCCGACTTTTAAGCCACCACTACAAATACAAACTCCGCAGAGTAAGGACTAGGAGAAGCTCATGCTTAATATTATTGTTGAGGCTTGAGGTAATTGAAAACTCAAACAAAACTTAGGCACTCTTGACGCTCAGAAACCGGGTTATTTAACAGATACCCGTCGTAATAGATGGAGTATTTTAGTCAAAAAACCCGGTTTCTGGAGTCTGGACTATCAAAATTCTTAAGCCGCGATACTCTCTGAGAATTCACTGTCGCAAATCGTGAGTTCCGAAGGCTGACACCGTTTGATGCGGATGCTAACTCTTTTGGCTTTCTCGCTTTCCAGGTCTTCGATGTAGCCCGGAATATTGCTGGAGGCTTCTTTGTCGGTGTCGAAGGGGCCAAAATAGTAGGTACAGCGGGGCAAATCTGTGACGATTTCTACCCACCATTTCTCAGGGCTGCGGGGGCTGGAGCCAGCAAACACGGACAATACTGCGACGTAGATACAAAATAAATAAATTCCGAGCATTTTTCCTCTTTTGGGGTTATTTATTTTCTCACAGGACTTACGCCCTCGCGACTCTCATCAACCGGGTTCTTCAACTCCTGGCGATCGCCCTTTACCAGAGAATTTAGTCCTTCAAACCCGGTTTCTGCGTTTAGAATTGTCTAACTTTATCAAAGTAATTTGTGCGATCGCATCAACCTGAGTGCTGATTTTGAGGCGAGAATAGAATCCCAGTGAATCAACTATTTTGCATTTAAATTTAAGCTTCATGGTGGGCTAGGAGTGGCGACCCCACAAGAGTTTAAGTACGCAGTAGTCGATCGATTAAATGCGCGACAGCTTACTTCGCGAAATACGCCGGAATATATAGAATTTCTTGGGCAGATGAGGTATGAAATCAAACTTAATAACCTTGGCAACACAGGTTTCGGTGTATCCAATTTTTGTGAGAAAGGCTATATACTCTAGGCGATTGCTTCGCGTATAGCTGACAGTGACATATAGCTCATTTGTGACAAGTTAAGAAAAAGTGCAAATTGTCAAGGGGGTAGACCAAAAAAGGTAAAATAGGATGAAACCTTT
>NZ_JAUBPT010000309.1:0-3061 GCF_036700905.1 Microcoleus sp. S13_C3
GGGCATAGGGCATAGGGCATAGGGCATAGGGCATAGGGCATAGGGCATAGGGCATAGGACTCGTCCCCATACCTCACAACGCTTGAGAACCGCTATATTTGGGTTAATTAGTATGTGTGTCTGCGGTTGTAATTTTATTTTCTAAATATGAAGTTTACCCGATCGCTCCGGCAAGTAATTCTGTTATTTGTGATTTCCTGTCTGCTAGCAGTTGCGATTCCTCCGGGAATTGCTCAGGTTAATCCACCACAAACGGTGCAGCTTGTTCGACAAGCTCGCACTCTGTACCAAGAGGAACGTTTTTCGGAAGCTGTACCTTTGTTGCAGCAAGCGGCGGCGGCCTTTGAGGCAAAAGGCGAAAATCTCGATCGCGCCACGGCTTTGAGTAATTTAGCTGCAACCTACGGGCAGTTGGGGCTTTGGGAACAAGCAGAAAAAGCTGTAAATTCGAGTTTGTCGGCTGTGCGAACACAAGCCAAAACTCCCGAACAGCAGCGGATTTTGGCTGAAACTCTCAACATTCAAGGACAGTTGCAACTTGAACGGGGGCAGACTCAAGATGCGATCGATAACTTGGAGTTAAGCGCTAAAATTTTCGAGCAAATTGATAGAAAGAACCAACTTTTTCAAGTTCAAATTAATCAAAGTCGGGCTTGGGAAACTCTCGGACTTTATCCCAGGGCTTGCAAAATGCTGTTAGCTTCTTTCAAGTTGGAAAACCAAACTTGCGAAGTTTCGACAGCGGGTTTGGAAACTTTGAAAAATCAGCCTGTTTCTCTCGAACAAGTCCGGGCAACTCATGCTTTAGGGCGGGTACTGCGGGTTTTGGGACAACTGGAACGATCGCAGGATGTGCTTTCGGCGGGACTCGAAGCAGCCAAAAAATTAGGTAGCCGGCCAGAGGAGGCTGCAATTTATCTCAATCTGGGCAATACGGTACGGGCTAAAAGCAATAAACCGGGTTTGACACCCAAACAGCGGGCTGATTTGGAACGCTTGGCCCTAGAGTATTATGGTCGATCGATCCAGGCGATCCCGGATCGCTCTCTCCTACAAATTCAGGCAAAGTTAAACCAATTGAGCTTGTTGCTCGATCGCCAAGATTGGTCTGAAGCAGAGGCTTTGTGGCGTTCTCTCGAACCTCAAACCGATAAATTTGGGTCGAACCGCGCCGGACTTTACGCTCAAATTAATCTAGCTCAAAGCTTGATGAAATTAGCTCAGTCGCCTGCGAAAACTTTGAGTTTAAGCGAGATTGACACCATGCTCGATCGCTCTGTCGAACGAGCAAACAGTTTGGGCGATAAACGAATACAAGCTTATATTCTGGCAGCGAAAGGCAAACTATCAGAAATCCAACAGCAGTATCAGAAAGCGGAAAATCTCACAACTGAGGCTTTGAGTTTAGCACCGGCGTTTCAATCTCCCGATATTGCTTACCAATTGTTTTGGCAACTGGGACGGATTCGGAAAGCTCAGGGAAATACAGAAGGGGCGATAGCTCAATATACTCAAGCTGTGAATCTACTGTCATCTTTGCGGGGCGATTTGGTAACAGTCAATCCCGAAGTGCAATTTTCGTTTCGGGAAAGTGCCGAACCGGTTTATCGGGAATTAGTCGGGATGCTTTTGCAAGAGGAATCTCCCAGTCAAGCTAAATTGAAACTAGCGCGCCAAACCGTGGAATCTTTGCAACTGGCGGAATTGGACAACTTTTTTCGGGATGCTTGCGCTGATGCTAAACCAAAGTTGATCGAGGAAATCGATCCGACAGCGGCGGTGATTTATCCGATTATTTTGAGCGATCGTTTGGAGGTAATTTTGTCAATTCCCGGCAAACCTCTGCGCCGCTACGCTACGAAGAAGTCTCAAGCCGAGTTGGAAACTGCCTTCAGACAAGCCAAAAATACCATCAGGCCTGCTTCTTTCCCCCGCGACAGGAGGCTACCCGTCGAACAGGTTTACGACTGGTTAATCCGCCCCGCAGAGGCGGATTTGACCGCCAGCGGGATTAAAACCCTGGTATTTGTGCTCGACGGTTATTTGCGGAATCTGCCGATGGCGGTGCTGCACGACGGTGAAAAGTTTTTGGTAGAAAAATACAATATTGCTTTGGCGCCGGGATTGCAATTGCTGGCACCGAAACCGCTGAACAAAGTCAAGTTAAAAGTGCTCACCGCTGGCCTTTCGGAAGCGCGTCAAGGCTTCTCGGCTTTGCCGGGCGTGAAGGAGGAAGTTCAGCAAATTGCAGCCGAGATGCCGGCGAGTTCGCTGCTGAATGAAGATTTTGTCAGCGGGCGGTTGCACGATCAAATTAAAGCTTTGTCTTACCCGATCGTCCATTTGGCAACTCACGGTCAGTTTAGCTCGAATGCGGCGGATACTTTTATTGTGACTTGGGACAAGAAAGTGAATGTTAAGGAGTTCGATCGACTACTGCGAGCCCGCACTGGGGAGAAACAACAGCCGATCGAACTTTTGGTTTTGAGTGCTTGCGAAACTGCTTCGGGCGATAACCGCGCGGCTTTGGGTTTGGCGGGGGCGGCAATTCGATCGGGTGCCCGCAGCACCGCCGCCACCCTTTGGCAAGTCAACGACGAATCTACAGCTATCTTTATGACTGAGTTTTACAAGCAACTGGCTTCTTCTAAAACCAGCAAAGCTGAAGCCCTCCGCAACGCTCAATTAACGCTGCTGAAAAACCCACAGTATCAAAATCCCTATTTCTGGGCGCCTTTCGTGCTTGTGGGGAATTGGCAGTAATTTAAGATGGGGCATGGGGCATGGGGCATGGGGCATGGGGCATGGGGCATCGGGCATGGGGAATTGGGCATCGGGCATGGGGAATTGGGCATGGGGAATTGGGCATCGGGCATGGGGCATGGGGCATGGGGCATGGGGCATCGGGCATCGGGCATGGGGCATGGGGCATGGGGCATCGGGCATCGGGCATCGGGCATCGGGCATCGGGCATCGGGCATCGGGAATTGGGCATCGGGCATCGGGCATCGGGCATCGGGCATCGGGCATCGGGCATCGGGCATCGGGCATCGGGCATCGG
>NZ_JAUBPT010000310.1:0-1315 GCF_036700905.1 Microcoleus sp. S13_C3
ACATCATTTATTCCACAGCTTCGGTAGACTGCTTAGCCCCGTTCATTTTCGGCGCAGGAGCGCTAGACCAGTGAGCTATTACGCACTCTTTTAAGGGTGGCTGCTTCTAGGCAAACCTCCTGGTTGTCACTGCACTCCCACCTCCTTTATCACTTAGCAGTCATTTTGGGACCTTAGCTGGTGGTCTGGGCTGTTTCCCTCTTGACGATGAAGCTTATCCCCCACCGTCTGACTGGCCGAGTACCAGTTTAGTATTCAGAGTTTGCCTCGATTTGGTACCGCTCTCGCAGCCCGCACCGAAACAGTGCTTTACCCCTAAACTTAATCTCGACCGCTGTGCCTCAACACATTTCGGGGAGAACCAGCTAGCTCCGGGTTCGATTGGCATTTCACCCCTAACCACACCTCATCCGCTGATTTTTCAACATCAGTCGGTTCGGACCTCCACTTGGTGTTACCCAAGCTTCATCCTGGACATGGTTAGATCACCCGGGTTCGGGTCTATAAACAGTGACCTGTGCTTTCACACGGGCGCTCTTGTCAAACTCGCTTTCGCTTTGGCTTCAACCCATAGGGTCTTAACCTGCCACTGCCTATAACTCGCCGGCTCATGCTTCAACAGGCACGCGGTCAGACGTTAAATCGTCCTCCCACTGCTTGTAAGCTAACGGTTTCATGTTCTATTTCACTCCCCTTCCGGGGTTCTTTTCACCTTTCCCTCGCGGTACTGGTTCACTATCGGTCACACAGTAGTATTTAGCCTTACGAGATGGTCCTCGCTGATTCACACGGGATTTCACGGGCCCCGTGCTACTCGGGATACAGTCACGCTCTTTTCTACTTTCGACTACAGGACTTTCACCTTCTCTGGTGCAGCTTTCAACTGCTTTGTCTAGCTTCAAGATACGTTAATTGACTGTCCCACGACCCCAGAAGTAAAAACCTCTGGTTTAGGCTGTTTCCCGTTCGCTCACCACTACTTGGGAAATCGCTATTGCTTTCTCTTCCTCCAGCTACTAAGATGTTTCAATTCGCTGGGTTCGCTGCTCTCAGTCTATGTATTCAACTGATGCTTACTGGGTTGCCCCATTCGGACATCTCCGGCTCAATGCTTGCTTCCAGCTCCCCGGAGCTTATCGTCGGTCGCCACGTCCTTCTTCGCCTCTGTGTGCCTAGGTATCCACCGTTAGCCCTTTGTAACTTGACCACTTGATTCTTTCATGGTGGTCGCTTGTCTGATGCTCCGATTTCTCGGATTACATACACGCTTTGATGACTTAATTTCTATGCAGTTTTCAAGGTTCTGACTAGAGTT
>NZ_JAUBPT010000311.1:0-2903 GCF_036700905.1 Microcoleus sp. S13_C3
CGTCCAAAAAGGACGGGCGGGACGCCCATCCCACAATAACAATTAAAATTGTAAGTTATTTAATTCGCGATCCTAACACTATTGACGAGTACGATAAACTGAACATAAGTAAGCAGCCTGACGCACTAAGACTGCAATTTTGTTATCTCAATATGGCGGTCAAAGTTATGCTGTCAGGGGGAAAACCAGTTTTTAGTAATAGCAATTATGAGGTTTTGCCCAATATTAAAGTTGCCTATAAATCTTTAAATTTCTAATAACCTATTCACAATGATAGATATTTTGTTCAACGATTATGTTTAAGTTAGGTTTACGAGGAAAGAAACCAAATCTGAGATTCAATCGAAACTCTACGAGGTGAACAAAAGCCTCTAATTAGATCGAGAAAATCTGAATTTGACTGCTGGAATCGTCTGAGAGAGTTTAGAAACAAAAGACAACGACCTTAACAACAAAGGAAAAAATCATGTCTAACAAAACACATACTGTAGCCGCTGGAGATACATTTTCCAGTATTGCAGCGTTCCATTATGGTAATGGCAGTGATGCGAACGCGCAAAAAATTGCAGGTGCTAATCCTGGTGTTAGCCCTGGAAACTTACAAGTTGGTCAAACACTTCAAGTTCCTGCTTAACAGGTTTGAAAAGCTTGTCAACATAGCTGGTTCTAATAGCAGCTATTAAGCATCCAGGAGGTTAGCAAATAAAACTAACCTTCTGCCCGCACAAATTTCCCCGAAAAAAGTGCCTTGTTGACAAACATTTAGGTTTGATATTTTTCGGACTTGTTTCAATAACACCGACTAATTTAGGATAAAAATAATGGCTGAAATAATTGTGTTTAGCGATTCCAATTTTCGAGGAACTTCAAATAGCTTTACCCAAGACTTAGCTAATGTCGGAACTTTTTGGAACGACAAAATTACATCAGCTAAAGTAATCTCTGGTACATGGCAAGTTTTGGGGGATACTAACTTCACCGGGAGTAATGTGAAACTTCCACCGGGAGAGTATCCTAATCTTGCAATCAGCCCTGGTCGTATCAATAACGATAGCATTTCCTCACTCAAAATTGTAGGATAACGAGCCAAAACCATCACGCTCGTTGACCCCTATTGCCAGTGGTGGCAGTGGGGGATTTTGATTTGTGATTTAAGGAGAATACTCATGTCTTACCTTACGAAACTCAGTCGATCGTCAAGTTTAATAGCTTTTGCTGCTTGTGGTGCAATTCTAACTGTAATTCCTAGGGAACCTGCTTTGGCAAGGCCCACATCTCCTAGCAGTTATCAAAGTTCTTGTCAGAATATTAAGATTACCGGAGCGACTTTATCAGCAAGATGTCGTCAAGTTAATGGCTCAGCCAAGTCAACATCAATTTTGATTCGGGGAATAGAGAATCAAAATGGAAACTTGACGTATTCTCGCAATCCAAGAGCCGCTAGCAGTTATCAAGCTTCTTGTAAGAATATTGATAATACCGGAGCGACTTTATTAGCAAGATGTCGTCAAGTTAATGGCTCAACCAAGTCAACATCAATTTTGATTCGGGGAATAGAGAATCAAAATGGAAACTTGACGTATTCTCGCTAGCCATTAAGGTCTGATTAATCCACGACATACAGCAAACAAGGAGAATTCCATGACGAACTATGACTACATTATTATCGGTGCTGGTTCGGCAGGCTGCGTAGTTGCCAACCGTTTGACAGAAGACAGTAAAACAACAGTGTTATTACTCGAAGCTGGCAACCCGGATACTAAACCGGAGATTCAAATCCCGGCGGAATGCCTAAAACTATTAGGTTCTGAGGTGGACTGGGGATATTTTTCCGAACCAGAACCGTACTTAAATAATCGCAAAATCTATTGTCCCCGTGGCAAAGTTTTGGGTGGTAGCAGTGCGATTAATTTCATGCTTTATATTCGAGGCAATCCTCATGATTATGACCACTGGCAAGAATTAGGTAATCCGGGTTGGAGTTACCAGGATATGTTGCCCTATTTCAAGAAATCCGAGCACCAGCAACGCGGTGCTTCTGAATACCACGGGGTTGATGGGGAGTTGAGCGTCACCGAGCTCATGGACACTGCGGTAATGTCTCAACGCTTTGTTGAGACAGCGGTGCTAATGGGCTATGACTATAATCCTGACTTCAACGGCAGTCAACAAGAAGGGGCAGGCTTTTATCAATTTACGATTAAAGATGGGAAGCGGCACAGTGCTGCGGCGGCCTTCCTCCTACCCATTCTCCAGCGTCCGAATTTGACAACCACAACAGGCGCGTTGGTGACGCGGTTGTTATTTGAGGGCATCCGTACCGTTGGGGTGGAGTATCTTCACGAGGGCACGCTGCACCAGGTCAGCGTCAACCAGGAAGTGATTGTCAGTGCTGGTGCGTTCGATTCGCCCAAACTGCTGATGCTTTCCGGCATTGGGGATGCAGCACGCCTGCAAGCCTTGGGCATTCCTGTTGTCGCCGATCTGCCTGGGGTCGGCCAAAATCTCCAAGACCACGTTCTCGTTCCCATTACCTACCAGGCAACTGAGGCTGTCCACCCTGCCAGCAGCAGCAGTGGGATTGGTGAAGCTGGATTGTTCTTGCATAGCGAGCATAACTTGGATGTTGCGCCAGATCTACAGTGTTTCGCAGGTCCCATTCTGTGGGCACCACCTGGCTCTAACCGCTCTGGTCCGGGATTCTTTGGGGTCGCCTCTTTGACCCATGCTCAAAACATTGGGAGTGTCAGCTTGCGATCGTCCGATCCCAAAGATACACCGATGATTCGGCTGAACTATCTGCAAAGTGAAACCGATGTACAAACGCTAGGGCGTAGGTACAGTATTAGAACTTGACAAAAGTAGGAAAGCATGATAAGTGAATTTAGGAGCTTGTTAAATCC
>NZ_JAUBPT010000019.1:0-74497 GCF_036700905.1 Microcoleus sp. S13_C3
ATTGCAGACCAAGCTCTTTCGGCAGAAGCCTGACGCGCTTGAGAGTTGAGTTTAGCAGCCCAAGGAAATTCTTTGGCTAGGACAGCGCAGTAGGCGCTTAACTCGTACTTGCCGATTCCCAAGTTGTCGAGCCAGTATCTCAGACAGCTATTGCGAACGAAGCGAGCGGTGCGGATGGCTTCGTCTAGCCTCTCGTACTGTTGCTTCGTCCCCTCAAGTTTTGCCTCAAATACCAACATAGTTACGCTTGTCGTGTCAGCGTAAGTATAACACAGAAAGCCGTCCTACAAGGACGGGGCTTTAAACCCAATTATTTTAGTAACCGATGCGCCACAAGTATTAGAGCCAGAAGAGCGGGAGTTAATTATGGCCATTGCACCACTTTTTCAACAACAAATACAAGCAGCACAGCAACAAGCTAGAGAACAAGGACTAGAACAAGGACTAGAACAAGGACTAGAACAAGGCCGACAAGAACAACAGCGCTTAATATTAGGAATGAGAATTAAATAACTTGCATTTTTTGTAGGTTGGGTTGAGGAACGAAACCCAACCTACGAAGTTATTTAATCGACGATCCTTAGAAAACTTTCTGCGAGTTAGATTTGGAGAATTAAGTCCAAAAATGGCACTTTTTCTATCTCCAATATCCAAGTTGGCTGCGGCGGAATTTACAGTGCTATTGCTGGCAATCTCGATGCTGACCGTCGATGAATTGGGGCGGGAATCAGCGGTTAAATTGTTGGCTGAAAGTGCGTTGCAAATACGATCGCCTGAATTGGGCGCTATTATGCCTACAGTCGTTACTAATTTATTGGCATTGCCTGTGGCAGAATTGACATTGTTTGTAGAACAACTGCCACAGTTATCGGCTGAGGAATTGAGGGAGAGGTTAGGGAAAACACCTGACTAAAACCTGCGATCGCAGCCATAAAGGCATCTCGCTCTTTATGGCATTTAAAATATTCTCGAATAAAATTCCTACATTCTGTCGATCGCACTTAGGAATTGGACTGCGGGCCTAAAATCAAATGCAGCAGACCATCGATCAGTCGATCGCGATCCATTGGGATAATATCTTTGCCGTGCATCATATGCTGCGTTAACTGGAAATATACCAGCGATCCAATAAAAATCCGCGCCGTGGCCTCCGGATCGGGCAATTTTAACTCTGGATGCGATGCCAAATATTGAGTAAGCCGCTCGATACCCGGTTTAGCTAAGTTTCTCACAAATGTCTGCGCTAACTGGGGAAAACGCCCCGACTCCGCAATCACTAACCTCACAAAATTGAGAAATTCAGGTTCCTGCGTCACCTGCTCTAATAGAGTTGTGGCAATGAACCGCAGCGCCACGGCCGGTTCTTCATCCAGAATTATAAAATGGATTTTTTTTCTCGCCAGGTGCTCAACCAAAGCCACGAACAATCCCTCTTTATCTTCAAAACGGCTGTAAACCGTGGCTTTGGAAACTCCCGCCGTCTTCGCTACCTTGTCCATACTCGTCCCCGCGTAGCCGTGGGTTAAAAATTCTTGCATCGCACCTTGCAGGATTTGCTCGGTTTTGTCACTTGCTGCGGCGCTGTCTGGTTCGATCGGTTTTGTCCTTGCCATACCTTGCTTCTGTAATTTTTATTTGGGCTCTTGACATCATTATACTGAACGGTTTAGTATAGAGACACATCAGAACTAAACCGTTTAGTTTTATTTTCTCACAAAGAGTTATGTCATGGTACACCAACCAACAGCAGACGGCTTATCCTCAACTCCATCCCTAGTTAAACAACTCCTAGTTGTGGCAGCAGTAGCAACCCTGGCGGCAGGGGGAACCACAGGCTACACGATCTGGCGATCGCGCATACCCGATCCCAATGCAGTAGCCGCAGCAGCAGCCGTCGCAGCATCCCAATTAACAACAGTTACAGCCTTGGGACGACTCGAACCCAGAGGAGAAGTAATAAAAGTCTCCGCCTCCGGTGCAGCGGAAGGAAACCGGATCGATCGACTTTTGGTAAAAGAAGGAGACAGGGTGAAAACAGGTCAGGCGATCGCAATTTTGGATAGTCGCGATCGCCTCTCGGCCGCCCTCGACCAAGCTCAAGAACAAGTGCGCGTCGCCGAAGCAAACCTAGCAAAAGTCAAAGCTGGAGCCAAAAACGGCGAAATTCAAGCCCAGAAAGCCACCATTGCCCGCATCAGAGCCGATCGCAGCAACGAAATCACAGCGCAACAGGCGATCGTTGCCCGCCTAGAAATCGATCGCAGCACCGAAATGGCAGCGCAACAAGCCACAATTGCGCGCATCAGGGCCGAACAGCAAGGAGAAATTCAAACCCAACAAGCCACAATTGCCCGTCTACAAGCCGAACTCCGCAACGCCATAAGCGAGGATCAGCGCTACTCCCAACTGTATGAACAGGGAGCAATTTCCGCCTCAACTAGCGACAGCAAAAGCCTCGCCGCCGAAACCGCCCAACAGCAAATCAACGAAGCAAAGGCAAAACTGAATCAAATTCAGGAATCCCGCCAACAGCAGATTAACGAAGCCCAAGCCAAATTGAATCAAATTCAGCAATCCCGCCAACAACAAATTAACGAAGCCCAAGCCAAACTCAGCCAAGTTGAGCAATCTCGACAACAGCAAATCGACGAAGCCAAAGCAAATCTCGATCGCATCGCCGAAGTGCGTCCCGTTGACATAGCAGCAGCCGTCGCCGAAGTCAGTGCCGCCGCTTCAGCAGCCAAACAAGCCAAAGCCAATCTGGATCTAGCTTACATCCGTGCTCCCAGAGACGCGCAAGTCCTGAAAATTCACACGCATCCGGGGGAAAAAGTGGGAAACGACGGCATTGTCGAACTCGGACAAACTCGCGAGATGCTGGCTGTTGCGGAAATCTACGAAAGCGACGTGGACAAAGTACGCCTCGGACAAACCGCCAAAATTACTAGCGATGCTTTGACAGGCGAATTGCGGGGAACTGTCGAACATATTGGTTTGCAAGTGCAGCGGCAAAACATTGTTAACACCGATCCTTCTGCGAATATTGATGGTCGAATTGTCGAAGTAAAAGTGCGCTTAGATGAAGCTTCCAGCCAGAAAGTAGCGGGATTAACCAATTTGCAAGTCAAGGTGGCGATCGGGGAAATTAAGGATTAAGAATTTTTTAACCACAGAGAGCGCTGAGGACACAGAGGAAGAGAATAGAGAGATGAATCATTCTGACTTAATTATTAAAGATTAAGAATTGTTCCAACATCAGGTTGCTGTCTTCAATCCAAAATCCAAAATCCCAAATCTAAAATCCTATGATTGGACTAATAAAACCCTTACAACAGTTAAGACGCAGAACTTCCCTCGGATGGCTGCAACTGAGTCACGACAAAGGGCGAATGCTGGTTGCAGTAGCAGGAATTGCCTTTGCTGACGTTTTGATGTTCATGCAGCTAGGCTTTCAAAATGCGCTTTACACCAGCAATACGCGCCTGCACCAAAGCTTGCAAACAGACTTAGTTTTGATTCACCCCCAAGCGCGAAATTTGATTAATTTGTCTTCCTTCCCCAGACGTAGATTGTATCAAGCAATGAACGTACCGGGCGTGAAATCCGCCGAGCCGCTTTACGTGAAAATTGCTAACTGGAAAAATCCCGAAACTCGGCGCGAAACGTCGCTGATGGTGGTCGGTTTCAATCCGAATCACCCGGCGTTTGCGCTTCCAGAAGTTAACCAAAATTTGAGCGCGATTAAATTGCCGGATACTGTGTTGTTCGATCGAGCTTCTAGGGGAGATTACCAAAAAACGATCGCACAAATCGATCGAGGAAAAGCCGTTAAAGCTGAGGTCGAGCGACGCACGATTAACGTCAGCGGTTTATTCACAGTTGGAGCATCTTTTGCCGCCGACGGTATTTTGATGACTAGCGATCAAAATTACCTGCGCCTGTTTGCGAGACAAAACGCCGCGAGTGTTAATGCCGGATTAATTCAACTGCAACCGGGTGCTGACCCCGTGGAAGTTCAACAAGTTTTGAAAGCATATTTACCGCCGGATGTCAAGGTACTAACTAAACAAGAATTTATCGATTTTGAGAAAAACTATTGGGCTAAGAATACTGCGATCGGCTTTGTGTTTAATTTAGGCGTCGCGATGGGTTTTGTAGTTGGTGTCATTATTGTTTATCAAGTTCTCTCTACCGATGTCAGCGACCACATGGGAGAATACGCTACTTTCAAAGCGATGGGCTACCGCAATGTTTATTTACTCGGCATCGTTTTTGAACAAGCTCTAATTCTTTCCGTCCTCGGTTTTTTGCCGGGAGTGGGAGTCTCTTTCGGACTTTACTCTTTAACTCGCAAAGCTACAAATTTACCCCTTTATATGACGCTGCTTAGAGCAGTTATAGTATTACTTTTGAACGTGATTATGTGCAGTATTTCGGGAGCAATTGCCACTCGAAAACTGCAATCAGCCGATCCGGCAGATATGTTTTAAGGGAAAATGAAGAATAGAGGGCTAGAAACCTGTTTATAAGACTCGGCGGTTGAAACCGCTACTACACAAACGAAGTCCGCCTCCGCGGACTAAAGAATAAAGGGGGTATTAAAGCCAGATTTTGTATAAACTCCTGACTACACACATATTTTTTGTAATCATTCTCTTTTTTTTTCTCGGCATTTTCGGCGAATAAAGCTGTTTATTCTTAAATCTAAAACCTCACACCAATAACTTATGAATTCTACTACTCTCGACCCAACAACCAACGCCTTACAGATTCCTGCGCCTATAATTTCCGCGCACCAACTCGACCACTACTTCGGTCAAGGTCAACTGCGAAAACAGGTACTTTTTGACATTAATCTCGACATTAAAGCAGGTGAAATTGTGCTAATGACGGGGCCTTCGGGTTCGGGAAAAACTACGCTTTTAACTTTGATTGGCGGATTGAGATCCGGTCAATCGGGAAGTCTCAAAATTATCGGTCAAGAGATGTGCAAAGCGAGTGCAGACCAATTGGTAAGGGCGCGACGCAAAATTGGCTATATTTTTCAGGCGCACAACTTGCACCGGAGTTTGACGGCGCTGCAAAACGTGCAGATGGGTTTGGAAGTTCACGGGAATTTGTCGCGTTCTCAAATGCGCGATCGCTCTGCAAAAATGCTAGAGTTAGTAGGACTGGAACAGCGGATTAACTATTATCCAGATGATTTGTCGGGAGGACAGAAACAAAGAGTTGCGATCGCCCGCGCTTTGGTCAGTCAACCGCAAATTGTTTTAGCTGACGAACCGACAGCCGCGCTGGACAGCAAATCCGGTCGCGAAGTGGTGAATTTGATGCAGCAACTGGCTAAAGAGCAGGGTTGTACTATTTTGTTAGTAACCCACGATAACCGAATTTTGGATATTGCCGATCGCATCCTTCACCTGGAAGATGGAAAATTAGCATAAATAGTTATTAGTTAGTTGTTATTTGTTGGTTGTTATTTGTTGGTTCTAATAACAAATAACAAATAACCCATAACAATGAACTAATTGCTAACAACTAATCCTTGCCGGTAAATCCCCAAATTTTGCAGGTACATTGCTTCGAGTTTGGGCATCGACGATTCTACAGAACCGCCATAACGCCGAAAAGAAGGCCAGATGTAAGCGAGTTTTCTCACTGCTGACTCCAATCGACCCGCTTCTATATCTTCTAATGCACCTTTTTCTCGGATTAACTCTATAGCTACAAGGTCTTGATTTTGGGGGCTGAAATCTCTGAGGCTAAATTTTTTGGCGAATCTGTCCCAAGTTGTGCTGAGAAACTGATATCGCCCCGCTGCGTCGGAACAGAGTTTTTTGCCATAGCGGCGGCCGCACCTCATTTCTCTGGGATGATCTTGAAAGCTGACAAATTTTGTACCGGTGTACTGGGTGCGGTAGCCGTCTGGGCTAGCGGTTCCTTCGGCTGCTGCGATGGTGTCGAGAAAGGCTTTGACTCGACGTTCCGGCCCGATGCTATCGAGTCTGCTATCCTGTATGGGCTCTGGTGAATTCAGGGTTGCAGTTTCGGGCGATCGATCGCGATCGATGTTATCCTCTCCTTTGTCTGGTGAGTCGATCGCCGCAACTTCCGGCAGGCGTTTCGGGGCGGGCGAGCTTTCTGCCGAGACCGATTGCCCCCACAGTCTCGGCGTCATTCTACCTACTAAGAAAAAGCACAAACAGATTAAGAAACCCCAAGAGAGTTGAAAACGAAGGCGTTTGGAGCGATTCCCGCCCCGAACCGGCCACCGATGAAGGGGGAGTGTTGCGGGCAAAATTTTCGTTTGCTGGCCGAAGGCGAACAGCGATTTCAGCGCTACCAAGGTTTGCTGGTAGAAACGCGGTGGAAGTTTCCGAGCTCTCATCGCTGCGGCGAAAGTCTCCACATCTGTCAAAGTAACTTGTGCCAGTGGTTTTGCGACAAACACTCGAAAATGGTTGGCCGCCTGCCAGCTAAAGCGCCGGTTGCGGGGGGATTTACCGTTTACCCACAGGCGAATTAGCTCCATGTCTGACATAGGGAGCAGGTGGCTTCCCAGATGTTTTGATGCGTACAAAAGTACCTCCTGATATGAGTTCAGGTTGAAATATCCCAGTTTGTGGACTTGAGATTGGTTTCACCGTTGCAATTCGGGACTGGCAAGGAAACAAATCTTTTTCGGGGCGATCGCAAACTTCAAATTTTTCGGTCATCACCGAAGGGCAGCGACAGGGATCAAGATAAACTGGTTTCAACCATATCCAGTGATACTACTAAGTGTTCGCCCGGTCAAGTTCATGGGCAGATTTGGCGATGGGTTGAGTCTAAAATTTAGTGATTCCACAGGCCTCGCCGTCCCAACTGACATAGGTTTCAAGGTGCTGGCATCCGGCTGACTCAAAAGTGAGCGATCGCATTTTTTTGTATTGTAAAACTTCATTGAGTTTATAAGCAATTATAAACAATAATGGTATTATGTTGTAAGTGTTGAATAAGGAATACGCACAGCCTGAAGAACGCAAGTCTCAAATGCAACTAACACAGAGGCACATCATTAAATCGACGGAACACCGTTTCGCCCAAATAGACGAACTAGCTTTCAAGTCCAAAAACCTCTACAATGCCGCCAATTACGTCATTCGTCAGAGCTTTATTTATGGATGGGGTTATGTCAGTTATAACGAAATGAACCGATTGATGAAGTCTCACGAAGCATATAAGGCTTTGCCTGCTAAAGTAAGTCAGCAAATCTTGATGGTGCTAGACAAGAATTGGAAATCGTTTTTTGAATCCGTTAAAGCTTACAAAGTTGATTCTTCAAAATTCACGGGTAGCCCAAAATTGCCAAAGTACAAAGATAAGACTAAAGGGCGAAATCTTCTCGTCTACACGATTCAAGCAATTAGCAGCAAACAGTTGAAGAAAGGAATCATTAAACTTTCCGGCACTGAACTTTCAATTAAAACCCAACTCAATCCCAACCAGATTTGTCAAGTTAGGCTGGTTCCGAAATGTGATTCCTATGTAATTGAGGTGATTTATGATGAACCGGAGTCCACCCTTGGCAACGCTAATTCTGTAGCTAGTATTGATTTAGGACTGGATAACTTAGTGGCGTTAACTTCAAATCAACCGGGATTTATCCCTTTGTTGATTAACGGGCGACCATTGAAATCGATTAACCAGTTTTACAACAAACGCAAATCCCGATTACAATCCCAGTTAAAAGGGAATCGCAAAACGTCACCCCGGATTCAGCGCTTAACTCGTTGTCGCCATCAAAAAGTTGATAATTACTTGCATCATGCTAGTCGCGTGATTGTTGACCATTTGGTAGTGAACCAAATTGGAACGCTGGTCATCGGCAAAAATGCACAGTGGAAAACCGATATCAATCTAGGTAAACAAACCAACCAAAATTTTGTCAGTATTCCTCACTCTCGATTAATTGAGATGTTAGAATACAAAGCTCGCTTGGTGGGAATCACAGTAATTGTGCAGGAAGAATCCTACACGTCCAGAAGTAGCTTTCTGGGTCTAGACCCAATTCCTGTTTACGAAAAAACTGATAAAGAGCCTGTGTTTACTGGTAAGCGGATTAAGCGAGGTTTGTACAAAACATCGACGGGTCAGTTAATTAATTCTGATATCAACGCTTCGTACAACATCCTCAGAAAAGCAATCCCAAATGCGTTCAGCTTTCTTGATAGGGAGCTGCGTAGTTCAGCCGAGGCGGGTCAATCCGCTCAAAGTAAAAGTGAAGGGGGAGGGACTTGAAGCCTCCCATGCCTATAAATGACTATACTTTTACCAGCTATCTAATATTAAGAATTCTACCGGTGTTTGGGCCCGGAGGATTCCTCAGCTTGAATGCCGATCAAATTTTTGCGTTTTGCCAGCATCAGGGAACCGTAGCGGTTAGCCCAAACTTGAGTAAACTCAGCACCTAAGAAGAGAATCTGAGCTGAATAATTGATCCAAAGTAAGATAATCACGAACGATCCCGCAGCACCGTAGGTAGAGGCAATACCGCTACCTCCGAGGTAAACTCCAATTATGGATTTGCCGATCGTAAACAGCACTGAGGTGATGGCGGCGCCGATCCAAACATCATTCCAGGCAAGATGGACATCGGGCAAAAGTTTGTAAATTAAGGCAAAAAGCAGCGTAACTACGCCAAAGGAGAGAGCAAAGTCCACAATCTGCCAAATGCCGACTGGTAATTGCAGCAAGCCGTTCAACCAATAGCTGACGGCGGCTAAAATGGCGCTAATGACTAAAGATACTAGCAGTAGAAAGCCTATGCCTAAAATCATTGCAAAAGACAATACGCGGTCTTGCAGAAATCCCCAGATTCCTCGTCCGGGGGGCGGTGAAACATTCCAAATAGTATTGAGGGCTTCTTTGAGATTAGTAAATACGTTGGAAGCCCCCCACAAAAGTGTAGCGATACCTACTAAAGTAGCAATCATTCCCGACTTTGGTTCGGAGGCTTTGAGGATGAGTTCTTGGACGGTTTCGGCGCCTTCTTTGCCGATTAAACTTTGGAGTTGGGTGACGATTTGACCTTGGGCTGCGTCTGCACCAAAGACTAAACCGGCGATCGCAATTACGATAATTAGCAGCGGGGCGAGGGAGAAGACTGTGTAATAGGCTAGGGCGGCGGCTAAGGTTGGCGCTTTATCTTCTTGCCATTCAGTAAAAGTTTGTTTTAGGAGTGATATCACTGTTTTTAAGTTCACGGTTTTGGGTTTCCTTATACTTAGCGTTTACCAGGGATTTTAAGAGGTTAGGAGTTTTTTAGCGTCGGCCACAAGATAGATTTATCGATTACCCAATTCGGAAAATTACTTTTATGTCAGATTCCCACACAACTGTTAACAACACCGATGTAACATTGTCCAAAAAAGCAATTTCTTGGGCTAAATTGAGCGCCTTAGTAGCGCTGGTTAATTTTTTGCTGGTGCTTTTCCATTTCAGTTACCTTCAGTTGCGCCCTGTTTATCAGAGCTTTTTTCCGGGTTTAGTTAAAATTTATGACCCGATTAAAGGCATTGATTCGAGTTTGCCAAATCCCGAATATTTGAAAAGCGCTGACCAGTTTTGGCGAATTGATACGTTTTTTATCGGTTTTTTTGGGGCGGAGTTTTTGATTAAAAGTCTGTTCCACACCCGCCGTAAACCGGGGGTAACTTGGTTTGATTTTCTGCTAAGGCGCTGGTACGAGGTGTTTCTGGTGATGCCGATTTGGCAGGGGTGCCGCATTCTGCCGGTATTGGTGCGGCTGCACAAGTCGGGTTTGGTGAATCTCGATCGCGTAGTTGCTCAAGTTACCTATGAACCGGTGGCTTATTTAGCCAATACGATGTCGGAATACATGATGGTGCGGTTTATCAATCAAGCTAAAAGTTCGATAAAACAGGGCGACGCGGCGCAGATGTTGCTGGCGCAGCAGCCGTACCTTCACGTCAATCAGGAAAATACGATCGAACAAATTACCAAGCGGATTTTGGATCTGACAATTTACAAAGTTTTGCCGCAGGTACAACCGGATTTAGAAGAATTGCTGCACCACAATTTGGAAACAACAATCAAACAGTCGGATTTCTATCAAATCCTGCAAACTTTCTCTCCGATTAATATTTTGCCGACGGAGATGACGGAACAGCTAGCGAATTATTTGGCTCAAACTGCTGTTGATGTGGTATCTACTACTTATGAAGACGATAAAGGTAGAAAAATTCTCGATAATTTCAGCCAAGAATTTAATCAAAGTTTGCGGCGGGAATTGCAAGATGAGAAAACTCTCGGAGAATTGCAGTCGCTGCTGTCGGATTTGTTAGAAGAAGTGAAGTTGAATTACATTCAAGGCGGGTTGAAGTCCGATCCGGTGCAGACTTTTACGGAAATTAACTCGCTCCGGGGAGTAAGGGAGAGTTGATACACCAATGAGTTCGGGTTTGGTGAATTAGATTTTTTTTTACTCACATTTTGCACCATTTTCAAGAACAGGCTTTTCGGCCTGTTCCACAAGAGATGAATTTTCTTGTGGAACAGGCAAGATGCCTGTTCCTAAACAAATAATTGAGAAGGGTGCAATATCTCAGTTAAAACGAACCGCGAAGACGCGTTAGCGAAGCGGCGCGTAAGCGCTAGGGCGCGAAGGAAGAGAAGAGAAAGAGTTTACAAGTTCTACGGGTAAGGTGCGCTGGGCGCACCTACGAATACGGGTAGTGCGGATATCCACAATGTCTGGCGATCGATCTATCTCAATCCCCAGCTAAAATAAAATAATTAACTTAAAACATCTATCATATTAGATATCTATCTTGAACAACCTTACTTGCCTGGAAATAGAAGTCGCTCAAACAACGCTGAGATTAGCAATGTTGGCGGGCTTAACACTTTTAATCGCCTTTTTTGTGGCGTCAGAACTAGCATTAGTATCAGCAGATCGCCATCAAATCCGCCAACTTGCCCAGTTGGACGATCGCCCAACCGCTAAAACTGCCGAACTCGTCCACCAAGCTCAAAACAACATACCGCATTACCTGTCTGTGACTCAAACTGGCACAACAGCAGGGAGTTTGCTGTTGGGTTGGTTGGGTGAGGGCGCGACTGTACACTGGATCGAACCGTGGATCGACAAATTGCCGATCGGTCATTTTTCGGCCGTGCTGACTGCTCATTCGATCGCAGTTCCCACAGCTTTTATCCTAGTAACTTACGTAGAAATAGTCTTAGGAGAACTCATCCCCAAAGTATTAGCAACCCACGCCCCAGAACGCACCGCTTTGCTGTTGATGCCGGCCCTCGAACTCTGCTCAAAATTACTGTGGCCGCTGCTAGCAATTCTCAACGGTACCGTCCGGCTGCTGACCGGTTGGATTACCAGTAAAGAGTCTCAACCGCTGCTGTTACCTTCCGAAGCAACTCTCGTTCAAAAAGATGCTCATTCGGCACTAATTTCTGGCCTATGGGAAGTGACAGCAGTTAACGAAAAACTCGGGTTAAACCTGCCGACTAACCAAGCTTACCAAACAATCGCCGGATTTGTGATCCACAATTTAGGTAAAATGCCCAATCAAGGCGATCGGCTATTGTGGGACGAGTTGGAAATAGAAGCAGAAAATGTAGTAGAAGGCTGTTTAGAAACCGTGCTACTGCGTCAGGTAACTCGCCCCTTATTTGAGACTCAGCAGCCAGAACTTGTGTTAAATTGATACTAAATCAGGCTTAAATACTTCCTCGATCTATGTGTGTGAGGTTGTAATTAGTCGCTCAGTACGACACTGTACCAGAAATCTGCAAATTGCATCAAGCACAGTTTATGAGGTGGATATGCTAAAAACACTTTGGACTACAGTTCGACAAGGGAAAATTGAACTGCTGGAGTTATCAGAAGGGAGCATCTCATATTTGTAAAAATACTTCTTCTGGCTCCTTCCTTCTTCTGGCTCCTTCCTTCTTCTGGCTCCTTCCTTCTTCCTCTTTCCTTCTGCCCCTTTCCTTCTTCCTCTTTCCTTCTGCCTCCTGCCTCCTGCCTCCTGCCTCAAAACTCCAATTTCTAGCGGAGGGCTGCAAAGGTGAGATGCTCCCTATCAGAATTACCCGAAGGGGCAAAAGTATTAGTAACACTCTTACCTGATGAAGAAGCTGAGTTTTGGCTTCAAGCGAGTCAAACATCACTAGATAGAGTTTGGGACAATACTGAGGATTCAGATAGTAGTAAATGAGCTGTCAAATACATGAGTATGTCATTGCGAGTGAAACGAAGCAATCGCAAGGTTTATTATAGCTTTACTTCTTGTGATATACCAAAGTTTATTTACACATACCTACCTTCGCTTAATTTAACCGTTCCAAGATCCATTCATAGTGCCTCTTAAAGCTTTCTAGAACTTTCTGGGAAACTTCTGTATCTTCGATACACATTCTGATAGCAGAATCTTTACAATCCATATCACCAAGCACATAAATTCTCAGATGTTTGGGAATAGCATTGTAAGCTTCTTGCAAGCTACTTTTATTTTCTTTTGTTGGCAAGGTTAGGAATCTACCAAAGGCTTGAATACAAGTCTCTGCAACTGTTTGCTTGCCCTGAAGCCGGTTTATCGTATCTTCCACTTCTTTTACAAAATCATCAATCTCTACATAGAACTCTAAAGTCGAGTTTCCGTAGTAGAGGTGGTGACAGCTTATCCTCGCACCCTGGGGAACTTCGGTAACAACCCATCCCTTAGCAACTTTGGTTTTGAATTCCTCAAAGTTAACCAATTCCCAACAATCGATCATACCGTCCTCAAAAACTCGGATGATGGTTTGGTAGTAGTCGCCGTTGTGTATAAAGGCCGACAACCCTTTACCCCGAATTATTTCTCCATTTTCACCGTTTCTATATAATTGAAGCATTTCTTTTGCCCTTAACAATCAAGCGTATTCCAGTAGGGAAACGGCACTGCCGTCTCCTCTTACGGACACGGCGCCGTGCCCAAGGGGTGTCAACTTAAGGTAAAACCCATAGTCCGGCAAGGGTTGAAACCCCTGCCTCAAAGCGAAAGTCCTCTCAAAGAGGACTAATGAGTTAAGAATTCTTCTTCTCAGTCCTCTTTCAGAGGACTTTCGCTATTAGACAGGGAATTCATTCCCTGGCGGACTGCCGGGTGAGCGGGAGAACTGGCGGACTAAAAGCTTAAGTTGACATTAATGGGCAGTGCCGTTTCCCTACAGATATCGCCTACTCCGCCTTCGTTTACCCCACAGCCACCTTAACGGCACCCCCAACAAACTGCTCGTAATCCGCCAACAACCACTCCGGCAAACAAGTATTTGCATCCTGAACCCGTAACAGTCCAGGGCGACAATACAGCATCGCCGCCAACAAATTATTTACAGCTTTAGGCGCTCCAAACCCCTTACTCAACTCAACAACCAACGAGTTAAAAAACTCGCGATCGCTCTCATTCAATGGCTCCTTAATAAACCCGCTGCCCAGCATTGCTTTGTAACCCTTACCAAAATCGCTCCGGTACAAAACTTCTACTTGTTCGCCGGAAACGCTCAGCCACAAATCGGCAATTTGCTTGCGAATATGCCGCAAATCTGCTATTACCAATTCAGCCGTCGGGTCGATTTCATAGAGATTGACCCCAGCAGTTAATTGATTGAGAAACTGCGGCAGATAATCTTGTTTGACAAGTGGTTGTTCTGTTGTCGTAAATGCGCTTTCAAACACCTTTTCGTAATCTTCAAGCAACCACTGCGGCAAGCGGGTGCGAGCATCGGGAACCCGCATTTTACCGGGTACAAAATACAGCATTGCCCCCAGCAGAGCATTGATAGCTTGAGGCTGCACCAACCCTTTGCTAATTTCAGTCAATCTCTGCAAAAACTGCTGTTCGGCTTCAGTCATTGATTCTGCTTGCAAGCCGCAGCTAAGTATTGCTTGATATCCCTTGCGAACCTCTCCTCGGTAAAAACTTTCGAGTTTTTCTGAAGGAACAGTCAGCCAAAAATCAGCCATTTGTTTTCTGATTTGGCGGAGTTCCAAAACAACCGATTCGTCTGACGGATCGATGCGGTAAAGATTGACGCATCCTAACAGTTGATTCCCAAATTGTGGTGATTGAATGTATTGAGCTAGCAAGTCAGAAGTAGAATCAGACTTGGCGGCGGCTTCCGTCTCAAAAACTTGTTCGTAATCCCCAATTAACCAGTGCGGCAAGCGGTTGCGAGCGTCGGGAATTCGCATGGTTCCCGGCGGGAAATACAGCATCGCGGCAAGCAAGGCGTTGACAGCTTTGGGATGCACTAATCCTTTGCTAATCTGGGTTAATTGCTGCAAAAACATTTGTTCGCTTTCGATCATCGCTTGACGTTGAAAGCCGCTCTTGAGCAGGATTTTATAGCTGTTACCTGAAGCGCTTTTGTAGGCGGTTTCGAGGTTTTTGGTGGGAATGTTCACCCAAAAATCAGCGATTTGTTTGCGGATTTGACGCAGTTCGGATATTGCTGAGATGTTTGAGGAGTTTCGTTGGTAAAGGTTGACGGTGTTCGAGAGAATCTCGTCGAAATCTGGCTGCTTGGGAATGCTATCCTGTAAGTTGTGCGATGCTTCCAGGTGGCTGCTTTGCCAGTTGCCAAAGAGTTCTTGGAATAATTTGCCGATCGCCCCAGAGTATGCCACACTGTCAAAACAAGCCGGATTAGCTTGCATTTTCTGCTGAATTTCCTGGCGATAGCGCTGCCGAAGTTCAGGATTAGTGCCGAGGGTAACTGCTAGTTGAATGTAAGATGCTTCGCTATTGGCAATTAAATCAGGCATAGAGAGCGATCGTACCACCGCAGCCCCCATTCTCGATCGCAAAGTATCACCATCCCTAACCACAGTTGGAAGTCCCACCTCTAACGGATCTACAAGGGAAGTAGTCCCTGCATAGGGATAGGAATCTAAATAAACATCTCCCAACTTCAAAACTTCTTTAACATCCGCACGGTTAGGAAAACTCTTCAACACGCGCAAACGATTACTCTCAATGCCATACTTAGCAAATACGGCTTTCATATTATTCACAAAAGCCCCTCCAGGATAATGATTAGTCCAGCTAGGGCCGAAGGGCATTAAAAACAGCACAGAATTAGGAACAGCCGCCATAATTTTTGCCCATGTTTCCCTTAACTCCGGCACTAGCTTATACAAGTTCGCACTCGAAATAAAGACCACCGATTCCTCGGAAATGCCGATACTATTTCGGGTGAAATTAACGTTAGGAGTGTAAGGTTCGAGGGTATAGCTAAAACAGCAGCCAGGCCCGTCAATAGTTGCTAATTGCTCGCGATAATGCTCCTGTCCTTCAGGCGCAGGCTCCATCAACTTACCAGCAATGTAATAGTCAATGTGTCGCATTCCTGTAGTAATGGGAGAATTAAAACAGGTAGTTTGTACCCGCGCCAATCGATGCAGTGCTAGTAAACTAATCGGATGAGTAACCGCAGTAATATTGGTAGCAATCAGCAGAATATCTAAATCATCAGCGCGGATTGTCTGAACTTGAGTTGGCAAGTCATTAGACAGTTTAACCAGTCTGTCAGCGCGACTCTGACAATACTTTTCTAGTTTATTCCCGTCGAGATTGAGAGCATATAAAATAATTTCAAATTGCTCTCGATTCAGATATTCAAAAGCTGGCAAAGTAGCGAAAGTTTCCGTCATCGCCCCGAAATGTTTAGTCAGGACACCAAGGCGAATTTTCGGCCTATTCGCAGGTCTAGCCGGAAAAATGCAATCAATCGCAGCGCCACGATTTTTCATGGCATATTCAATAATATCTGCCCGCTTTGTGTATATATCCTTGAGATTTTCACTATTGAAGTACAGAGGAATAAAGTTAGCGCTTTGAGTGAAAAACCAGGCGATGTCCTGCCAGACTTGTGAGTTTTGGTTCTTGAAGATATTGCTATGCAAATAACTGACCCATCCCTGCACATACCGACAATAATTGTCAGCCTCTCCTATTTCTTGAAAGAGAGTAGGCGCAGCAAACATAAATTTGAGATAGTCGTTGACAAACCAATTAGGTATAACTGCATTTTCATAGTTCAGCAGTAACTGATCTGCACGACGATAGAGGGCAGCTGCTAGTAGGTAGTTAATATCTTTGGGATTTTTAACTCCCTGGGAGAGATGTGCTGCTAGTCGATCGATAACAGTCTTTTCGGCATCTGTCAGCGCTTCATCTTTGATATTGCTGTTTAGCAGTAGCTGATGGGCCTTACCTGCATCACCGCCATAGGCATTTGCCAGTTGTTCGGCGGGCAGATTCAGCCAATAATTGGCAAGTTGCTGCCGGGATTGGCGGAGGTTAGCGAGGTTTACTTCATTAGCTTGGTCTTTTTGATACTCTCCCACATATTGGGAGAGCAAAGTTAAAAATTGTTCGGGTTTGTTAAATTCAACTAATTCATTAGCAATTAAATTGCCGTTTTGCTGCAAAATTTGATGTGACCAACGCACTTCTTCTGGTTTGTAAAGTTGAGAGTGGAGGTGAATAATTGTGGCTCTCATTAAGTCTAGTTTTGGGCGCTCGCCAGCCATTTTTTGGGTTCTGCTAGATCCGTCGCCGTGCTGCCTGTAATAGAGGTAAGGCTTAGGTAATCGATCGCCTAACCAACCTTTTTCATAGGCAGAAACCCAAAATTCCCAATCTTCGCATCCCAGCTTCATCACTTTTTTCAAGCCACCTACTTGCTCGTAAATCTCCCTTCTAAAGAGCGAAGTAGCAGGGGCTTGATTTTCTCTCAAAAACCGATTGGCATCAAAGTCACCGTGAACAACTAAATCGCAGTTTGCTCCGAAGTGCTGCACATCTGTATAGACAAAACCAACCTTGGGTTTTGCTAATAAAATTTCCAGGCACTCCTCTAGAAATTTGGGATGAAGTTTATCATCAGCATCTAGGAATAAAATAAACTTTCCTGACGACTGCTGAACGCCAACATTTCTCGAATCCGCCGGCCCCGTGTTGGGTTTATCTATGAGGCGAAGCGATTTTTGAGGATACAGTTTAATTAAATATTTTCCCAAGTTGCTGGTATCATCAGTGCTGCCATCATTGACAATTATGCACTCCCAGTTTGGATAGGTTTGACGGACAACACTTTCAACAGCTTCTCTGAGTAAAGTTGCGTGATTGTAGCAGGGGATAATTACAGATATTAGAGGAGATTTTACTCCATTTAAATCGCTATTTACCGCAGTATCTGCCAAACTTACTGTACTTGTTATCGCTAAATTTGCCTCTAATCCTTGAGTGGAAATTTCATCCCCTAAAAGCTCAGCAGCAGAAATTTCTTCCTGCTTGTAAGCCTCTCGATTATTGATAATAATTTTGGCAAATATCTTCTTGTAGTTTCTCAAAACCTCTTGATAGAGGCCTGTGTGGTTGTTTCTATATTTAAATAAAGGTTTAGGAATTCGATATCCAAAGTAACCTCTGACACCCGCAGCAATCCAAAAATCCCAGTCTTCACAACCCTTAACATTAGTGCGATAGCCGCCAATGTTTTCCCATACTGTCTTTCTGTACAGCGTACAGTAAGAAATATGATTAGCGTAGATTAGTTTAGAAAAATCATAATTTCCAGCATAAATGAGTTGAGTGGATTCACCAAAGTCTTGTCTATCGCTGTAAGCAATAGCCACTGAAGTATTAGTTTCTAATAAATTCAGGCATTCTTCTAGCATGGTTGGATCAATCAGGTCATCAGCATCGAGAGGTAGTATGTATTCCCCCTTCGCTTCTGAAATTCCTCGATTTCGAGGAATAGCAGGTTGTCCAGAATTAGCTTGAGCGATCAGTTTTATTTGATATTGAGGATGAATCCGAATAAATTCTTCAGCTACTTCTTGAGTGTTATCGGTACTACCATCATTGACGATAATTACTTCAAAATTTTGGTAAGTTTGTTTGACAACACTTTCAAGCGCTTCATACAAATATCTCCCTTGGTTGTAGCAAGGGATAATTACAGAAATTTTCGGCACTGACTTTCCCTCTAACTTTTCGCTCTCTAATTCAAAGTAGTCAGAACCCACATGAACTGAAGGGTTTTGACAGTTATGATATTTTTTCCAATTCAGCCTATACCCACTCTGGAAAAATCTAAAAAGGCTATCTACATCTGTTTTTTTTGTAGTCCAAAACGCATTTTTATGAGTTTCTTGGACTCTATTAATAGTCAGAGTTAGACACTTACTCTGTTCAAAGCAAGCAAGATATTTGCGCTTTTGAGATGATTTTGTTCGAGTGCAGTAGTCTGCTACATTGCTTTCTAGGTAGTTCGGATTAACTGGTTGATTAGATAACTTCAAAAACTCTGAAATATCGCTTTTGCGGTAAATAGAACCGCTGACTTCCCAGGGATAAGCCCAATCACTGATACCAGCTTCGTAAGACTGATGAGGCAATTCTACCTGCGTCCAATCCCACATTAAAAAATCTTTTTGGTTAATCAGTTCAGGGTAGGGCTGAATATTCCTGCCAAGTCTGAGGCTAAAGCCAAAAATTTCTGGCTTTTCGCTAAGAGCTTTAATACAAATTTTAAAATCACAAATTGATTTATAGAAAACATCATCACAGCCCCACAAAACGTATGGCTTTACATACTTAAAAATGTTTTTTAAGTCACTCAAAAAGTTTGTCTCTTCTATCCAGTTGACTTTTGGGTATTTTTTGATTAACTCCCAATAGGATATTCCTCCTGTCTCTTTGTACAAAACATAGATGCTACGTTCTTCTAAATCTGAGTAATAAAGCAGGCTTTCTAGGTAAGCTTGCAGTTGGAGGGGCCGATGTTTGGAAAAAACTATAACTGACAGCATTCTCGGGTATCCTTTGTTAATTTGTTTATGGCTCTGCCATTTGATCTAAGCATCAATTGAATGAAATTATTCTCTTTTTATTAATCGAATAATTTGACTAACTAGGCTGGTGTATTCTCAGAATATCATTTTCTAAATCAACTTGATAATCAGGTCTGCTTTTGGCGACAAACTCTTTTAGTTGACTCACAGTTGGATAATCATTCATTCCTGTAAATTCACGGGCATCATCTATGAGGATGACATGATTTTTAATGGAATGTGATAAAATAGCTTCTAACTCCTGCATGATAGGCGTTTCTAAATCTCCTTTTGCCGTGATTCCGGCTGAGTAATGCCCGTCCAGCCAAAAAAGGCAGGGTTCATTAAGATAAGTCAAAGTTTTCGGTAATACTTGAGCGCTATCTCCCTGTAAAATATGGATATGGGAGCGGCTGCTAAATCTTTCTTTTGCTTCTAAGTAAAGCGGAACGCTGAGTTCAATAGAAAATATCTGTCTGAAAACATCCCTCATGCTGAAAACCATGTCTCCCAAGTAGGTTCCTGTTTCTACCAAAGTAGTTAGTGAAAATCTCTGAGCATAATCTTTCACGACTTGCTGTTTAATTGCTGGGGGAGGCGGTACCGGCTTGCCAGATGCGATCCAATATTGGACTTCAAGCTCGCTTTTACTTTGAATTTTTTTAAGATGAACGACATAAACACACATCTCGCCAACTCTCAAAGATTTTACCACATCAGCTTCTGAAGGGTGAGGGGCTAAGTAAACTTCATCCAATATTTGGTATCCTGGAAAATAGGAAAGAAATTGCTGTTTTGAAAAGATGCGGTGAGCGTTAAATGCAATACAACTGGTTCCCAATGGAACACTGACAATTAACTCACCTCCCGGCTTAAGAATTCGGTCTATTTCTGCACAAGCACGTCGCGTCCCATTTGGCATGATTGGGTCTCCATACCTGCCAAGACCGATGTGTTCGACAACGCATAGGGAAGTTACAAAACTTTGAGAGGCATCTTCAAAAGGCAGATCTAGAATGCTTCCAGCAACTAATTTTAATCCAGGTAAGTTGATTTCTGGGGGTCTGATATCGACAAAAGTTGTCGGGACAAATTGAGAGATGATACTGGCATAAAGTACCGTTGAACCAATGTCTACAACCGCAGAAGGTTTTTGTTCAAAAATTTTTCTGCTCGCCCAAGTATCTTGGTATAAATAATATTTGTCGATCGGGGTATTCGGCAGGTCATCGCCCAGGCAAGGATAAAATATGGTATTAGGGAATTCTTTTGATTCTTCTTCGGATTCGTTAAAGCGGGTAAAATAATCAATAAAGTCTTGTTTATACTTTTGAATTTGGGGAGCATTGATATTTACCGATCGGGAACTAGCAAAAGCATCAAACATTTTTTCTATATCTGAAATCATAAAACCTTCCTGAATTTAGAGTTTGCTTGGTAATCGTTTCCTAGGTTCTTTAAGCTTGCAAGGGCTGAACACCCATTTTGGTTGTTCCCAGAATAGTCCCTACTATTTTATACAACGTTTTTGCACGCACACAGGATTATTTTACATAGAAAACGCTGAGGATTGAGACATCCGATCGCAAGCGAGCAGCTTTAACATCACTCTCTCTCGTTCAATTGACAAATTCAACGCTCTACTCTATCTCAGCCATAGGCATATTCGGAGATCGCGGATTTGGATATATTTGCAACCCTCTGGGCTCGACAATCAAATCGAGCGTCTCCATCACCATAGCACCGAGTAAAGCATACTTTTTCCCAGGTGAGACGATTGCTTCAAACCAACCTTTCCTACCGCACACTTCGACTTCAACCCCACCAACAATATCTCTTTGGGCCGTCTGCTCGTTAGCATACTTAACTATCTGCTTCCTAATCTTAGGGAAGTTAAACTGTGCAGCAGTTGATTCGGGCAAAACTAGCATCGTCGCTCCTGTATCTACTTTTGCCTCCTGATCCACTATCTCGCTGTCAGTCAAAAAATTTCTAATTTTTAAGGTAGTGTAGGTAATTCCCATCGCTGCTCACTTCTTGGTTTCTACTAGATTAACTGAAAATCGCCCGCCGATCGCCGAAAACCTTGTGGGCTGGGGGACGCCAACTCTTGACAAAAATCATTTAATATTGTAATTGATGGCTTACTCGCGGGCAGATGAGAAGTTCCGTTCCCGCCACATCAGACCGCCACAGCATGGCCGGGATTCCTCACCACACAAAAACAAGTTACAATTACGTTAAGATTGATGAACATAAATAAAAATTCCCAGATCACAGGGACTAAAAATTAGGAGGATCGACCTCGGTGAATAAACGGTGGAGAAACGCTGGCCTGTACGCACTGCTGGCTATTGTAGTCATTGCCTTAGCAACGGCTTTTTTTGACAAACAGCCCCCAAGCCGCGAAGTTTGGAAGTACAGTCAATTCATTCAGGAAGTCGAAGGCAAGAGAGTAGACAAAATAAATATCAGTTCCGATCGCAGCAAAGCCCTGGTCACAGCCCAGGACGGCAACAAGGTACTCGTTAACCTGCCGAACGACCCCGAACTGATCAACATCCTGACCAAAAATAACGTAGATATTTCAGTTCTGCCCCAAAGCGACGAAGGCTTCTGGGTAAAAGCCCTCAGCAGCCTGTTCTTCCCGATTCTGCTTTTGGTCGGACTGTTTTTCCTGGTGCGGCGCGCCCAAAACGGGCCCGGCAACCAAGCCATGAACTTCGGCAAATCCAAAGCTAGAGTCCAAATGGAGCCACAAACTCAGGTGACTTTCGGCGACGTGGCCGGCATCGAACAAGCCAAGCTAGAGCTCGCAGAAGTCGTGGACTTCCTGAAAAATGCAGACCGGTTCACCGCAGTCGGAGCAAAAATCCCCAAAGGCGTACTGCTGGTGGGCCCTCCCGGAACTGGCAAAACCCTGCTGGCAAAAGCAGTGGCTGGAGAAGCAGGCGTTCCCTTCTTCTCGATTTCCGGTTCAGAATTTGTGGAAATGTTCGTGGGTGTCGGTGCTTCCCGCGTCCGCGACTTGTTTGAACAAGCTAAATCTAACGCTCCTTGTATCGTATTTATCGATGAAATTGACGCCGTAGGTCGCCAGCGGGGCGCTGGTTTGGGCGGTGGTAACGACGAACGGGAACAAACTCTCAACCAGTTGCTGACAGAAATGGACGGCTTTGAGGGCAATACAGGCATCATTTTGATTGCTGCCACCAACCGCCCCGACGTGCTCGATGCGGCGCTGCTGCGTCCGGGTCGCTTCGATCGCCAAGTTGTAGTCGATCGCCCCGACTTCGGAGGCCGCCTAGAAATTCTCAACGTTCACGCCCGCGGCAAAACTTTGTCAAAAGACGTGGACTTGGAAAAAATCGCCCGCCGGACACCCGGTTTCACCGGTGCGGATTTGTCCAACCTACTCAACGAAGCAGCAATTTTAGCCGCCCGTCGCAACTTGACCGAAGTCTCGATGGATGAAGTCAACGACGCGATCGACCGCGTGCTCGCTGGCCCGGAAAAGAAAGACCGCGTGATGAGCGAAAAGCGCAAAACTTTGGTAGCTTACCACGAAGCCGGTCACGCTTTAGTCGGCGCGCTGATGCCCGATTATGACCCCGTGCAGAAAATTAGCATTATCCCCCGCGGCCGCGCTGGCGGTTTGACTTGGTTCACACCCAGCGAAGATCGGATGGATTCTGGCTTGTATTCTCGGTCTTACTTGCAAAATCAAATGGCGGTAGCTTTGGGCGGCCGCATTGCTGAAGAGATTGTCTTCGGCGAAGAAGAAGTAACGACTGGCGCGTCGAACGACTTGCAGCAAGTGGCAAGAGTAGCGCGGCAAATGGTGACTCGCTTCGGAATGAGCGATCGGCTAGGCCCTGTAGCTCTCGGTCGCCAACAAGGCAATATGTTCATGGGTCGCGATATCATGGCTGAACGCGATTTCTCGGAAGAAACTGCTGCGACGATCGACGATGAAGTGCGTTTGTTGGTAGAACAAGCTTACCGCCGCGCTAAAGATGTACTCGTCGGCAACCGCCACGTCCTGAACGCCTTGGCAGATATGCTAGTTGAAAAGGAAACGGTGGATGCTGATGAATTGCAAAATTTGTTAGCTAATAGCGATGTGAAAATGGCGACCATCGCCTAATCAATTTTGGATTTTGGATTTTGGATTTTAGATCAAATCTAAAATTTGAAATCAATAATTGGGGTGATTCTGGGATTGTCTGGAATCGCCCCGATTTTTTTATGAGTGCGATCGATCGATTTTAAATTTTAAATTTTGGATTTTAGATTTAATCTAAAGAATGATATTATGTCCGGTCGCTTCGCCCGAAATCAGGTAGGGGCGGGTTCACCAATAATATCGGCCAATAATTGACCATCTCAAAAACCCGCCCAGCCGGGATATTATGGTCAATCGATCGGACATGATATCAGACATTCAGCATACCTTTTTCCAGCAGCTAGCGCTTAACTTCTTCCCAGGGAACTCTTGGTTCCTCTTTTCTATATTCAATAATCCGACAGTCCTCAACTCCTCCCAGATATCGTCTGGGTACTGGAAGTCAAGCAGCACCACGACTTTTTCGCCTTGAGACTCAACTAATATCAAATCCGTTGGCATCGTCCTGTATTCATCTCTCTCTTCCCTTTCTCTGTATCCTCTGTGTCAAGAGCGGTTTCATCATTCCGATACAACAGGAATTGATATAAAAACTGAAAGTCTGTCGGTTCGCCGCATTCAGCCAGCACGTCAGCTCAAAAATCTCTGTGGTTTTTGAGGTCAAAAATTGCAGCGGTTTTGTTGCCTAGATTGTCCGTTAAAAATTGAACGTCGCACATATTGTAATTTGCCATATATCGAAGTTAGCAACCTGTATTAAAATTAGAGGCTAGTCAGAATGATATGAGTTTCAAATTTGGGATCTGCCCACTTTAAAATCCTTCGACCGATCGCGCCAAATTCTAAAATCTAAACTCTCAACTCTAAACTTGTATGAATAATCAATCTTGGTTGACACTACTAAAAAAACACCGCGCGATCGCAGTCATCCGTTCCTCAGAAAAGGAACTCGCTTCCCAGATGGCAAAAGCGGTAGCAGCAGGAGGAATCCAGTTTATTGAAATTACTTGGAATACCCACAAAGCCGCTGAAGTAATTGCCGAACTCCGCTCCGAATTCCCTACTTTTAGTATTGGTACTGGCACTTTATTAAACTTAGAAGAGTTGCAACAAGCAATTGACTGCGGCGCTCAATTTCTGTTTACTCCGCACACCGATTTAGCTATGATTAAAACAGCCGTTGACGCGGGAGTGCCGATCGTCCCCGGTGCTTTTTCTCCTACGGAAATTGTAACCGCGTGGCAAGCAGGTGCTACCTGCGTTAAAGTGTTTCCGATATCGGCTTTGGGAGGCGCGGCTTACCTGAAAAGCCTGCAAGGCCCCCTGGGAAACATTCCTTTAATTCCCACTGGCGGGGTGACGTTGGAAAATGCGAAAGTATTTATTGACGCTGGGGCGATCGCCGTTGGTTTAGCCGGAGACTTATTTCCTAAACACTTAGTGGAAAATCGCGATTGGCGGGCGATCGTCCAAATTGCCCGAACTCTCTCCCAAAACTTAACAACTTGTTAAGTCCCGTTTCCCAATCCAACTTTTCAAATCTACAATCTAAAATAGGACAAGCCAATCTAAAATCTAAAATCTAAAATCTAAAATAGTACGAGGTGTGAGAAATGAACAGCATTATCAACTCAACTTACTTCCGTCGCGCTGGAACTTTCTGTGCCGGCTGCGCCCTCACTTTTGCTACATTCTGCGGCGGTTCAATGACCGCATTTGCCAGCGAACAGCACAACCTAATTGCCAATAAAATTATGCAGTTGCAGCAATCCAGCGAACGCTGGATTGAAATAGATTTGTCAAGACAAAGGTTAATAGCTTGGGAAGGAAATACACCCGTTTACGCGGTGGTTATTTCCAGCGGCAAATCATCGACTCCCACCCGCACGGGAACCTTTGCCGTTCAAACCAAATACCGCGTTGCTAGAATGACTGGGCCAGACTACGACGTGCCCGACGTTCCCTATACAATGTATTACGACGGAGGCATGGCAATTCACGGCGCTTACTGGCACAATTTGTTTGGCAATCCCGTTACTCACGGCTGCACAAATGTAGCTGTAAATCACGCTAAATGGCTATTTGAATGGGCTTCGGTGGGAACGCCAGTGGTGGTGCACAAATCTGAAATTTAGGCCCTTGGGCATGGGGCATGGGGCATCGGGCATCGGGCATCGTCGAACATTATTAGAACTTATGCACCGGTGGTCAGAAACCGGGTTTTTTTGCGAAATACTTTGGTACAGCCCTTAGATTGAGTAAAAAACCCGGTTTCTTTGGTCGTAGTGCGTCTAGGACTGGTTTTTTACGCGTACTTGCTTAACTGCTGCCTTCAACCACAATCCCAATTGTAGAAAACCTTACTAAACTCTAATTCCCGGAGTGCTGATTCATCAATAAAAAAATTACCTATACCACCGTCTCCCCACATGATATCTACTGTCTCATTGCAATCGGTATCCATTTGGAAGAGAAGAATGTCTGGCTTTTGTTTTTGAGTGGAGTTACTCCTATATTTTCTTACGTCGGTTTGTGTAAAATCAGGATAACCACCTATTTTATGACCAAAGGAAGGCGATATTTCTAGGTACTCATCCTCTATTTCAGAGTTCATAAATAACTCTTCAATTTCCGCGCCTAAAATTTCTGTAAATTGGTAGTCACTGGTACTAATGGGCGCATATTTTTTAGTAAACTGCAAGCTGCAACAGCCATCAACAGGAAAATATTGGGGTGGCGGCAAAAAATCATAATTGGTAATGATATTTTCAACTTGGAAGTCGGGCTGAGGAAAATAGATTATTTTGAATTTTTGCTCGACTGCGGGATTATCTACATTGGCGTAATTGCCGAAATCTAAACCATATAGGTCATCGTCAGCTATATAGAACTGTAAGATACCCCGATCGGGAAAACCATCTAAAGGCGGTATTTCATCAAAGTTGAGTTGCGCTAGCAAAAATAAATATTTACCGTCACAAGTTTTGGGATATTCAAAGCCTTTAGGTAAATAGGGCAATCCCCCAAATTTACTCTGCCACCAATTAACCTGGTCATTATTCTGGGTTTGAATTTCGATGTAAGGTTTAATGGTAGCTTCGATTCTGTCGCGATACTTTTCTAGTTCTCGAGAGAGTGGAAATTCTAGTTTGTAGTTCATCTGCTTTTAATAATTTTAGTCTTGGACACACTCCATCAAAGAAACCGGGTTTTTCACTTCATCGGCGGGCTGCAACAAAGGATTTTCCTAAAAAACCCGGTTTCTGAGCTCCTATGCGTTCAGGAATGCTTAACTTAGCTGCACCACTGGTTTATCCTCTAACAAAGTTTCATTTGTCAGCAAATCTTCCACGGTAATGCGTAAAAAGCGCTGTTCGTCAACGCGGAATAAAACTTTTATGCGATCGCTCCCCGGATACCCAGGCGGCGTCAATTGCGCGATGCTGCGGGCTCCTTCTTTATCATTTAGGGGCTGTACCGATGTTTGGCCCGCGAGTTGGCGAGTAATTAGCCTGTCGCCGTCAAAATATATCTCCGTGCCGCCAGTTTCCGCTCCCAATTCGCCGATAATTAATTCTATACTTGGCTGACTTTCTAAAGAAGCCCCCAAGACTAATTCTACCGGTTCGCTCATCGGATAAGACTGGCCGGATTTAATTAAACTGTGCCAACTGTGGCAATTTTCGCGGCGGTTCCAGTAGCGAATTCCGTAACTGTGATAGAGAAAATCTTTGATTTCTATGCCTTGACTCAGTTGCAGAGCACCTTGGGCGATCGCCTCAAAGGGTTTGTCGCAGCGAATTTTTGCCGTATCGAAATATTGCTGCACCCAACGCCCGACAGCGGGAATTTGCACAGTACCGCCAACTAGCAAAACTGCATCAATGTCGCCAATTTCTAAGCCTTGGCGCCGCGCTTGCTGCAATACTTGATTCATGCACTCGTCCAGTTTGTCAAAAAACTGATGTTCAACGAGGATAGATTCAAAACGAGTTCGGTCTAATTCTAATTCGTAACTCTCAAAATTTTCGTCATCAAAATAAACCTCAACTGCCTGATTCACCAAAGATAACTGAATCTTTAACCGTTCTGCCAATCTCGTTGTAATGGGAGATTTTGCCAGCCCTTTTGTTTGCACAAAATAGTCAACCAGCCAATTATCAATATCAGAACCGCCTAAATTTTGTCCGGCTTTAGCCAAAACCCGGGCAACTTTTGTTTTTTGCGCTGAAGATTCAGCTAATAATTTTTCGCCCCACTTGAGAATAAAACCGAGGGGCTTTTTATTGGAGGAAGCGTCCAAACGCACCAAAGAAAGGTCTAGAGTTCCGCCGCCGAAATCAATGACTAACAGATTTTCGCGATCGGCTAAACCGTAACCCAAAGCAGCCGCCGTAGGTTCGTCCAACATCCGCACCTGTTCTACTTCCAGAGATTGAGACACTTTGCCCAACCAATGGCGGTAAGCTTCAAAACTATCTACAGGCACTGTAAAAATCAAAGAGTCGATCGGCAAAGGCAGTTCGCGAATTGAGTTCACAATTTGGCTCAAATACCACTCACCTACTTGTTCAAAAGTAATAAGTTGCCCGTCAAGTTCCGGCACAAAACCCTGAACCGAAGTGCCAATTCCCCGCTTAAAATTGCGGAAAAACCGAGAATCTCCACTCAAATCCAGGCCTTTGTCGCGGACTTGCTGACCGAGTATGACTTTACTTTGATCAGCGTCCTCAACGTAGAGTAAACTGGGAATTAGGGGCGGATTTTGAGCCGAGATTGCCGACAATCCCGGTAATTTCAAAGTTTCGGGCTGCTGGAGGACTTGATTCCAGCGAGCGACGACAGTGTTGCTAGTTCCAAAATCAATTGCGATCGCCATTCAGCCAAAATACACAGCTACGAAGGATTCAATCATATTATTGTATTTTGAACCCCAAATGCAAATAGATTATCAACTTGTGCTTGCATAAATACTTAGTTGCAATCAAAACTGCTTTAGCAGCGGAGTCTTCAATTTTGTGCAACTGCATATTTTTGGTTGCAACAAATAAGCGCCACTTTTATAAGCGGCACAAAACTCATACCATTTTAAATTTTAGATTAAACACTTGGGAATGGCTGACGGCATAAGGGTTTGGAACACTGGCCTACAGTTGCATTGTTTCTTGAAAGTGGTATAACTTGTCCGCCGCCACCAAGCTTTTTCCTTTGATCTCAATCCAATTTTTTAAGGAAGCCTGCAAAATGCTGGATATGGGCGATCGCAAATCAGCACTATTGGCTCTAACACTGCTTGTCCCTGCGGCTAGTATGGGTATCATAGCAGCCTTGTATATTGCCCCTGGAAGCTGGGGACAAACACTGTCTGTCTTTTGTCAAGTTTGGTTGCTAGTTTTTCCGATCGCGTGGTCTGTTTTTGTCGATCGCGAAAAGCTCAGTTTATCCCTACCCAAGCGCCAAGAATTGCTGGCTGGATCTATTTGGGGAATATTCATGTTTGCGGTAATTCTGGGTATCTATAGCCTTTTTGGTCAGCACTGGATCGATCCTGTAGTTGCTAAAGAAAAATCCTACCAATTAGGTATTAGCAGCCCTACTATTTACTTGATTGTAGAAGCATATTTTGTGCTAGTTAACTCGCTGATAGAAGAATTTACTTGGCGCTGGTTTGTCTGCAACAAGTGCCAGATTCTCATACCGGGCACAAAAGCAATATTTCTGAGTTCGCTATTTTTCACCCTCCACCACATTTTTGTAATAGCAGCTTACAGCGACTGGCAGGCTGTGCTATTAGGCTCCTTAGCTGTCTTCGCCGCCGGGATAATTTGGTCGCATTCTTATCTAACTTACCGTTCGCTTTGGTCGAGTTATATCAGCCACGCGATCGCAGATTTGGCCTTGGCAATTATTGGTTGGCAAATCCTCTTTAACTAGCTGCTTTTTCAGCGACTATCGTCGGCAATTATACAGTAAAAATTGACACTTTTCCCAACTCGTTCTCCCGACTAATATCTCCCCGCATCATCTGACAGAATTTCTGGGCGATTGCCAATCCCAAACCCGTACCGCCGTATCGGCGAGTAGTAGACTCGTCCGCTTGCCTAAAAGCTTGAAATACTCTCTCAATTTACTCTGTATTCATTCCAATTCCAGTATCGCTGACTTTAAAACTAATCCATTCTTCAGCAGCCGGAATATCCGAACTGGGCTATTGACTGATGCTGTGCAATAATCGAACGTTCATATCTTCCCACAGGAAGATGCCTGCGGTTAAGGCATTTGCTTTTAATTCTAGGTTCGGTTTTGCTTGCGATCGCATAATTTTAGCTGCATGAAAACTGGCCCACATATCGCTACAAGCATCGGCGGCCCGGTCCCCAAGATCACACCGATTGTCATCTGGAATTGCCAACTTAGGAAAAATTATGCTTTCATAACATCCAATTTTTTGTAGGCGAAATCGTTTGATACATATCACGAAGCTGCTGCTACTGCTTAGGAGTCAAAGTTTGCACGATATAGGCCGATCCCCCTGGAGTATTCCTTTGATCTTTATAGGGTCATTTGATAAGTTGCTGCTCAAGTTTTGTTACGGTAATTACTTAGACCGGAATTGGGCAGGAACGCTACATATACTCTGCCCCGCAGTGGCAGTTTCTTGTGGCAAATTTTTCAGGCGAGCGCCTTTTATTAACAAATTTAAAACTCAGGCAGCTAATTAAATTTATATCGGTGAAACTCTATGTTCTGTAGCACGATTGGGCAACCTATTTTTTCAAACAGTGGACGCATCAACCAGGTTTTTTCATGAACATACGAAAACTGAGGGCGAGGGATATCGCTTGAAAAACAGGGTTTCTCCCCTCATTTGCGCGTCCACAACGGTCATTCGCGCGATCGCGCCCTTGCAGGTATCTGAGAAAACCACCATCTCTGAATCTTGAAAAAATAGGATAGTGTATCAAGCAATACCGACACCACAGTTACCAAAAAATCATAGCCACTGATGGTATTTATATCTGTTAGTTCAATGGGGCAATCAACATTCTCAAGGTAAGAATTCCCCTCTTGAATCCAGTATAAAATTTGGCCAAAGGCGATATCAATATCCTGCGTATTGTTGTTAATGCTACCTTTATCCCCACATTAAAAGTTGGCTGATATTCGGTTTCCCGTACATCCCTGTCCGTTGGATAGTAAATGATGTTATCTTTAACAGATGCTGTGGTCTAGCTTGGTGTTTGTCGCGAAAAAAGATCCTATTTGATGAGGTATCCATCTTCAGGGGGAAATTTCGCTTACCTGCAAATTATCCCTATGGGAACTGTTCCGTGATCGCATCCATCGTTATTATCATTGCAATGACATTCAAGTTTTGGCAGATAGATATTGGGGTGTTGCGAACAGTCGATCGGTTGGATTCTATGTAAACACCAGGAAAGCGGTAATTAATATTCACCCGCCCCCCTTTCCTTTTGGGCTCTAACATCAGCGCTGGTAGCAGCGCCGAAAGCGAGTTTAAGTCGTCAGCGGGACTTAAAAATGAAAATCACCTTTGTTCTTCCTACTCTGTCTCTAACTGGTGGAATACGAGTAATATCTATTTTCGCAGAACTTTTGAGAAAGCGAGGACACTCCGTGTTCGTCATCTCTCTACCCCACGCCCAACCGAGTATGCGCCAGCAAGTCAAGTCGCTGCTGCGGGGAGGGGGTTGGATTTCCCCACCTGAAAACGAACCCTCATTTTTCGATAACTTAGGTGTAGAACACAAAATTATCGATCGCTACCGCCCGGTAGAGGACAAAGATGTACCTGACGCTGACGTAGTAGTTGCCACCTGGTGGGAAACCGCCGAGTGGGTAGCCAAACTCTCTCCTAGAAAAGGAGCAAAAGCTTATTTTATCCAGCACCACGAAGTTTTTGACTATCTACCTCAAGGTAGAGTAGAGGCAACTTGGATGCTGCCCATGCACAAAATCACGATCTCTGAGTGGTTAGTTGAGCTAGCTCGGACTAAATATGGCGATGAGAAAGTTTCCTTAGCTCCTCCTACCGTGGACACCAAGCAATTTTACGCCTGTCCTCGCAACAAACAATCGGTTCCTACAGTTGGTCTAATGTATTCTACAATCTACTGGAAAGGAACCGACATCGCCCTCAAAGCTTTTTCCCTAGCAGCCGAAAAGATCCCCAACCTGCGTCTGGTTGCCTTCGGTACAGGGGCCCCATCCTCGGAATTGCCCCTACCGGCCAATGCCGAGTATGTAATTCAACCCGACCAAGACAAAATCAAAGACTATTACAGCAAATGCGATGCTTGGCTGCTGGCGAGCCGCTCAGAAGGCTTCGGCTTGCCAATTATCGAAGCGATGGCGTGCCGCACTCCCGTCATCAGTACCCCAGCAGGCGCTGCTCCTGAAATTTTGAGCGACGGTACTGGCATACTTGTAAGACCAGAAGATCCCGAAGAAATGGCAAAAGCCATAGAGCGTATCTGTCAGATGCCAACTTCCAAGTGGCAAGCCATGTCTGAAGCCGCCTATGCCAAGGTGAACAATTATACTTGGGATGATGCCACGGCTCATTTTGAAGCGGCATTGAAAGTTGCTGTAGACAAATCTAAGCAGGGCGAGGTTAACATAGATTCCTGTTCTCCCTTCAAGGGAGAAAAAAAAATCCGGTTGTATGCTAACAGTCGCGCCGCCATTTGAAATTGGGCGCTACGGGCGTTTTAGGTGCGGGATTCTGAGGAGAAACTCAATATCGTTTGGTGGGGTTCTTCTGCCACAACTAAAATCCCCTGTGTCCTATTTTCTACGCAGCAGTCTCGACACGAGTTCTGACCGCAGCGACGAGGGAATACTGGTTATAAATTGATCTGCCCAAATCTGAACCAGAGGGCAACGGAGGTTTTAAGGCTGGCTCCGTTACAGGTTAAACTTGTCTTGTCGTCAAACATCTGCCCATTTGTAATGGGGAAAAGTCCCTGACGACAAAGTAAGATCGGCTTGACTCTCGAGTTACGATCCCTCCTGCAGAGATCCGCACCCCCCACAAAAGCCAAACAGAGGCTGGTAAGTGCGAAGTTTTTGTTATGAAGGAGTTTTAACCAGTATCAATCTTCAGCATCTACTCATGAAAATTACTTTTGTCCTTCCTACCCTTGGTCTTACAGGTGGCATGAGGGTGTTATCTATTTACACAGAACTGCTGCAAAAGCGAGGACACAAAATATTTATCGTCTCTCAACCCCCGTGGCAACCGGCTTTGATCCAACAATTGCGCTCGTTGCTGAGGGGTAGGGGTTGGGAGTCCCCTCCCAAGACACCAAAGTCTCACTTTGATAAAGTGGAGGTCGAAAGTCGAGTTCTCGAAACCAACCGCCCAATTACCGATTTGGACGTACCTGATGCCGATATTGTCATGGCTACTTGGTGGGAAACTGCCGAGTGGGTGGCAAAACTCTCTCCCAGCAAAGGAACGAAAGTATATTTTCTACAACACTACGAGGCTTTTGACTACATACCAAAAGGTCGAGTAGAGGCAACTTGGCGGCTGCCGATGCACAAAATCGCTGTGGCCCAGTGGCTGGCCGACATAGCTCGGAATGAATACGGCGATTTGTCTGTATCTCTCGTCCCTCCTACGGTGGACACCAAACAGTTTTACGACCCCCACTCGCGAGCGAAGCAGCCCCGAGGCAAGCAATTAGTTCCCACAGTCGGGATGTACTATACTACAACTCCTTGGAAAGGCTGCATTCTGGCCCTGAAAGCTTTCTCTATAGCTGCTGAAAAAATTCCTAACCTTCGTTTAGTTGCCTTTGGTTCCGGCGATACTCCTCCTCCCAATTTTCTGCCCCCGGGTACTGAGTATAATAAAGCACCTAGTCAAGACCAACTAAAAGAATTTTACAGCAAATGCGATGCTTGGCTCTTTTCCAGCAGCTCCGAAGGCTTCGGTTTGCCAATTTTAGAAGCTATGGCTTGCGGCACTCCAGTCATCGGCACTCCGGCTGGTGCGGCTCCGGAACTACTTGCTGGCGGGGGTGGCATACTTGTCAAGTCAGAAGACCCAGAGGATATGGCAAAAGCGATCGAGCAGATTAGTCACTTGCCTGATGCCGAATGGCGCGCAATGTCCGAGACTGCTTTGGAGACGGTAATAAATTATACTTGGGAGGATGCAACTAATCTCTTCGAGGCGGCACTATACACTGCTTTGGAACGTCAGGCACAATTAACGAACAAGACGTAAAATTGAGGTTGATTTAAAAGATTGGGGTTGGGCGATCGTTTAATCGAGAATTTTTATCGGGCAATTTGAGTTGTCTTTGTATAATTTTACTGCCAAAAAAGACCTATGGTTGCATTAATCCCAGTTGCTATGTTCGGCTTTATTCCAGTCGTTTTTTACCTGTTTGTGAGGTTTCCGGCTCAGCGGGCGGTAATTATAAGTTTTGTGGCAGCGTGGCTGTTTTTACCGCAAGCTTCTTATCCCATCCCCCTATTGCCAGCGTATACCAAAATCTCCGCAGCTTGCTACGGCATTTTGCTGGGGACTCTTATCTACGATACTTCGCGCATCACCTCTTTTAAGCCCGGTTGGCTGGACGTGCCAATGGTAATTTACTGTTTGTGTCCCATTGTTTCACAAGTTAGTAATGGCGGCAGCCCGATTTCTCCGACTTTCAACCAAATCGTTACTTGGGGTCTGCCTTATTTTTTAGGACGCTTGTATGTGGGTAATTTAGACGGGCTGCGACAATTGGCGATCGGGATTTTTGCAGGTGGGTTAGCCTACATTCCTTTTACTTTAGTTGAAGGGGTTAAGGGCCCACTTCTGCACCAAATGGTTTACGGCGTCAGTGCCTTTGAGGACTGGGGTCAAGCAAGGCGTATGGGGGGGTGGAGACCGGTAGTATTTATGCAGCACGGTTTGATGGTGGGTATGTGGATGATGACAGCCGCCTTAATTGCTGTTTGGCTGTGGCAAACTGGGACGCTCAAAAAGTTTATGGGTCGTAACATCAAGACTTTAGCAATTATATTAACTATCGCTTTTTTCCTGTGCCGTTCTACTGGCGCCTACAGTTTATTTGGAATGGCGTTGATCGTATTATTCTCTGCCAAGTGGTTTCGCACCTCTTTGCCCCTGCTCTTCATAATTGGATATATAGTGTTTTATCTGTACATAGCTGCATCGGGTCAATTTTCGAGCAAAGACGTGATTGGATTCATCACTCAAATATTTGGCGAAGAACGAGCCGGCTCTCTGAAGTTTAGATTTGACATGGAAGAGATTTTGGGGGAAAAAGCGCGGCAAAGATTTCTTTTTGGCTGGGGAGATTCCGGCGCAAACCGCGTGTACAACGGGTACGGTAAAGATATCACGGTCACCGACAGCTTATGGATTATTACATTTGGCATCAACGGTGCAGTCGGTTTAGCTAGTTTATTTTCTTCATTGTTACTTCCTGTTATCGTCTTTTGCGTGTTCAAGTATCCTGCCAGAACCTGGTCTAATCCGAAAGTAGCGCCCGCTGCCGCCCTGGGAGTAGCCTTAACTATGTACGTGTTTGACTGTGTTTTGAACGCTATGACTAACCCGATTTTTGCGATGATTGCTGGAGGAATATCGGGTCTGGTTTTAAAAGCTCCAGAAAGTCTTAAGGCCAAGAAAACCAGTTTGCCACCCAGAAGACAGTCGCTGGTTCACCAAAAATCAGGATGATTTTCAGGAATGCGATCGCCGCTTCACTTCAAGCTTGACACTATCTTGCCTTCCGTGGAGACAACAACTAAAAAATCTACCCTTTTTGCATGAAATCAAGTTCGGAAGTTGCGAGATATTTCTCACTAGCCTAAAATTTTAATCTCATAAACTCTTTTTTACATTCAGTTGCCATGCTTCAACAAGTATGAGCACGGGATGGCTTTTTGATTGAAACTGTGTTGCGAGTTGTAAACTTAAAAATTGGCTTTATACACTTTTTCTAAAACGAGTTGATTCTTTACATAATCTTTAAAAATCCTGAGTAGACAGGTAGGGTCTAGGAGGATATACTGAGAAAAGTATGTTCATTGAAGCGCCCAAGTAGTTAAAACACGAAACTCTATTGTGGGTTATAATAGTTTGAGTTGTAGTTTAATCTAAAACGGGAAGGGCATAATAAATGAAAACAGTTAATTTATTGAATGTCTCGATAGATAACTTGTCAATAACAGAGTTGTTTGAAAAACTCGACTGCGAAGGTGGTGTCGTATTTACACCCAATGTAGACCACTTGATTAAGTTGCAGTATGACCGCGACTTCTATGAAGCTTACAATACATCTACTTATAGAGTCTGCGACAGCCAAATATTGATGTATGCCTCCAAGTTTTTGGGTACTCCCCTCAAAGAAAAGATTTCGGGTTCGGATTTGTTTCCGGCATTTTATATGTATCACAAAGATAACGAGAAGATTAAAATATTTTTGCTAGGAGCTTCTGAAGGTATAGCTAAGAAAGCCCAGGAAAAAATTAACCAAAAAATTGGTAGAGAAATAGTGGTTGAAGCACTTTCTCCTTCTTTTGGCTTTGAAAAAAATGAGGAAGAATGTGAAACAATAATTGACGCGATCAATAAATCAGGAGCGACAGTTCTGGCTATAGGAGTGGGAGCGCCCAAGCAAGAGAAGTGGCTGGTTAAATACAGGAGCAAATTAACACACGTCAAAATTTTCTTAGCAGTAGGTGCAACCATTGATTTTGAAGCTGGTTGCAAAGCCCGAGCCCCCAAATGGATGAGCGAAGTCGGCATAGAATGGGCGTACCGACTGTTAAGTGAACCGAGAAGGTTGTGGAAAAGATATTTGATTGAAGGTCTGCCTTTTTTCCGATTAATCTTAGAACAAAAATTAGGCTTTTATAAAATGCCTTTCGACAGCCTTTTTTCCGATTAATCTTAGAACAAAAATTAGGCTTTTATAAAAAGCCTTGCCTTGACCGCCAAACCAGGAAGCTAGAAGGGGAAGGCGGTTCCTAAAAGCTGGAGCGACAAATCTCTAGCGTAAATTAAGCTGAGTATCAGAGAAAGTGCGTTTGACTTCAAGGTAAGACTGATGCAATCTGTGGATAGTCCGATCGCACTTTCTCTCAAAATAATTCATTTTTGCTTTCAAGTGCAGGTAAAATCGGAAAGAAACCTTTTGTGGAAAATCCTAATTAGGGATGCAACCGATGAATCTGCCTTCTTTCTTGTGGTTGTGGAAAATAGCGGCTTGGTCAATGGGTGTTTCCCTGTTGGCTTACCTGTTGCTGGCCGTTACTGGAACGTGGATGTTTGCCGCTAGGAGTACCAAACAACCGCGCCCAAAATGGCTGCGTCCCTTTCATTTAGCCACTGGTGCGGGGATGGCGACTTTGGTAATTTTACTGCTGGGAATTGGTGTAGTCGGTACGCTAGGATACTACGGTAATTTGGGTCACTCGGCTCATTTACCGGCGGGGTTAGCTGTTGTAGCTTTGGTGTTGGTTTCTGTCGGAAGCGGGCTGCAAATTGGCCCTAAACATCCTTGGGCGCGTCCCCTCCATATCGGCACTAATTTGGCCTTGTTTGGGGGATTTCTGACTGTGTTGCTCACAGGATGGACGATCGTACAAAAGTATTTGCCGAAAGTTTGAAACCTGTCTATTTGACCTAAAACTATACCAAATGTGCCAGGGAAACCATATATGTAAGGTGCGCCGCAGCGCACCCTAGGTTTAATTTTTTTGCGTGAGTCCGCTTTTGGTGATGAATTCTAAAATATGCTGCGCGGTAATCTGTGGCTTTTCTAAGTGGGGAACGTGCCCGCAGTCGGGTATCCAAATTAGTTGAGAATTTGCGATCGCCCTTGCAAACTTTTCCGCATCCGCCGTCCCCAAAATCCGGTCTTGTTTTCCCCACAAAATCAGCGTCGGCTGCCGAATTTGCGATAATTTTTCCCCAAAACCACCATAACCGCCGCTTTTGGTAAACGCAATTAAAGCTTGATTCCAGTTGGGCATTTCCAAATGTAAAGCAGCACAAGTTTGAGCGTCTAGAGAAGCCAAATTTTTATCGAAATAAGCATTGACGCTAATTCGCTGGCGAATTTTGGGATTGCGTAAAAATGAAGTTGCCAGATATCCTAGAGGAGGAATTAAAAACTTTCCCTTATTAGAACTGATGGCAAAACCTGCGCTATCTATTAACACTAATTGTTTTACAGCTTGGGGATAATTGAGAGTGAAATCAATTGCTGCTGCACCTCCCATTGAAGCACCGACTAAGATTACAGGCTGCGAAATTAGCGTTTTCCAAAAATAGTAAAGGTGACTTTCAATTGCCCTCGCGCTGAATGCCAAACCAGCCGATCTTTCTGTAAAGCCAAAACCCAACAAATCAACCGCCCAAGTTTCATTTTCGGCAGCCAGCAGCGGCAACAGGCGGCGGAATTCAAACAAGGAACTGTCGAAGCCGTGAAGTAGTAAAATCGGTGTGTTGCCGCTGCCTTGGCGCACGTAGGTTGTGGCAATTGGCCCAGAAGATAGGGGAGTTGTAATTGCCTCTCGTTGAATGCTTTGGGCTAAGGCAATTGAGGTAGATTCTGTGAGTTGTGCGATCGATTTTGGCAGAAAACTTGCTGGCATAATTCTTGATAAATTGTGAATCGGTAGGGGCGATGCCACTCTGTCCGCCCTAACATTTAAGTATATATGCTTGCTCGATCGCTATTTTAGGAGTTGGGGCGAGTCATTAAAATTCGATCGATACTCAGTATCCCTCAGCCCAGGCTTAGGTTTGTCGTGCGATCGCCAATATAGCAATTCTCAATTGCCCGCAATATACTAAGGATACAGCACCGTGCCTACGGAATATGTGTATTGCACTCCACAGGATAAGGTATACCGCAGCCTGCGTACCCTAAAAAATGCAATAGAGGCGGGTTTTAGCCGGATTTGTCGATCGCCCAAATCCGTCTCCAACTCGCCCCAAATGACAACAGTTAACAATTAACCGACTAATTCTTCGCCCCAACGCCAACATACATAATCGACTGATCCTCATTAATTTTGATTTTAAACAACCCCGACTTTTTGTAATCCATATAGTTAGCTAGATTAGATGTTAAAGTTTGAGATACTTGTTTGAAAATACTCGCCGAAGGAAACACCTGCTTTCCGCGTGTAAAATCTTCCCAAAACCCGTGCATTGCGGCTAACATAGCGCCAATTTCGCCAAACATATCAAAACCTTTAATTTCAATCTTGCCAAAACCAATATCCTGCATTACCACAGATAGTTCCTCCGGGGTAATAAATTTTTCCCAATCGTGAACGCCCCGCTTAATCTCCTGCAAAATATTTTCCATCAGCCCAATCATCACAATTTGCGAAGAAAAAGTTCGGTTGATTGTATCAAAAAAGAACAGTCCCCCAGGCTTGAGAATCCTGTGAACCTCAGACACAACTTTTTTGTAATCGGCAACGTGTTCCAAAACATCCACGCAGATTACAACATCAAAGGTATTGTCGTCGTAGGGCATATTTTCCGCAAAACCTTGCCTGTAGTCAATCTCAAAACCGCTGGTAACTGCGTGATTTTGAGCGGCTACAATACATTTGTCCGATCGATCTATTCCAGAAACAATAGCCCCTCTCTCGGCCATAAACTCGCAAGAAAAGCCGCCGCCGCACCCGACATCTAAGGTTTTCAGCCCTTGCCAATTAGTCGCGTGTCTGTCGAAAAACTCAAATCTGGGTTTGTTTAGATGGTAGAGAGCATAAATTTTAGCATTTTCGTCCCACCAATTCTCGGCATTTTCCTCATAAAATTCTAAATCATTTTTTACTTCGGTTTTCTGCACGATTTTTTCAGTCCTGATTAGTGGAAAATATATATGGCGATTGCACATTTGCTAGATTTTATAGGACGCCAATACACCTAATTTTTGTGAAAAAACCGAGGTTTCGTGACAACTTCGCAGGCAGACAGCGGGTTTCGGAATCCGCCCGCGTAAGTTCTATTTTCTCGTTAGTTGTGAATCGCCACAGTTTTTTATTATAATATCTCTGGCATAAATTTCAACCAGATGGATCGCGTTTCTATTATCATCCCAGCCCTCAACGAAGCGACTTGTCTGGAACGCACCCTCCGCCAACTCAGCATCCTCAATCCTCCCGCTTGGGAAGTGTTAGTGGTAGACGGCGGCAGTCAAGACGACACTGTGGCGATCGCACTTTCGGCCGCCACGCGCGTTATTTCTAGCAGTACAGCCGGACGTTCCGTGCAAATGAACTTAGGTGCTCAAGTCGCCACCGGTGAAATTCTGTGCTTTCTCCACGCCGATACTTTAGTTCCCGACGACATTGTAGCGGTCATCCAGAAAACCTTGTCCGATGCCGAAATTTCCGGCGGCGGGTTTATCTCCCTGATGGCTGGTTCGCAGCAAACAAGATGGGGTTTTTCCCTCCACAATTACCTGAAAACTTATTACGCGCCGCTGTTATTTCGACCTCATTTATTTTTCAAAGGATTGCGCCTGCTGTTTGGCGACCAAGTTATTTTTTGCCGCCGTACCGATTTTTGGGACTGCGAGGGTTTCGATGCTGCGCTGCCAATTATGGAGGAAGCGGATTTGTGTTTGAAGTTAGTGCGACGGGGGAGACTTAAGTTAGTAAATAGAGTAGTGGAAAGTAGCGATCGGCGAGTTGCGAGTTGGGGCGAATTTAAAGCTATTGCCATCTATCTTTCGATTGGTTTTTTGTGGGGTTTTGGCGTTTCTCCCCGCTATCTCAAGCAGTTTTATGAAGACATCCGCTGACACACAAAATCAGATTAAATTCCCAGAATGTACTGGCTGTAATTTTTTGGCAAAACTTTCTGCAACAGGTAAATAATCGCCCAACAACCGAACAAAGTGCCTGTCACTAAAAAGCCGAGCTTCAGCAGCGGATGTACGGTGTCAATAAACTTATAAAACACTAACGCCACATATCTCACTACTGTCGAATCCAGGAGATATATAGGGAATGAATAAGCAGCCAATATTTTGACTAACCCAGATACTCTACTGGGAAGTGCAATACTCTTAGAAAATGCGAGGATCGATAATACGAACAAAATTGCGTATCCTTGAGCCGATAGTTTAAAAAACGAGCGGAAAAACCATCCCTCCGAATTCACTCCACTTATCAGGTAATATTCCCAAATGCTCGCTAGATAAAAAAGGAGCGTTGCCCCTAAAATTGGCATTTTTTTCCGTTCGATAACGGGTTGAATTCTGTCATACGAACCGCCCAAAAATATACCTGTTGAAAATGGCAAAATCCAACTAAAAATCCAGCGCTCCATCAAAGGTAGAGGTATAGATATATATTTGAAAGCGGTTAAGTAGAAGAAGATTGTAAAAATTGCTTGAATTGTTAAGCCCAAAGCCAAAACTTTTCTGGCTTCTAAAAATCTTAATTTCACGAGAAGCCACCACCAGCCGTAGCATTGAACAATCACAACGATGAAGTAATAGGGAGGCATCACTGAACCCGTCAAGATATCTCTAAGGAATGAAAGTAAATCAAATTTTTGGATTTCTCCCAAATTATTTAAGATGTACAAAGCTACTGACCAAAACAGATAAGGGGGTATAATTTTGGACAGTCTTTTTTTGACTACCAGTGCGGGATTATTTTGATTTTCCAGTTTGTTGGTGAGAAAAAAACCGCTCAACAGTAAAAATGCAGGTACGCAAAATAGTTGCAATGTATCGATAGCCACAAATAAAATTCTGCGATCGCGAAATGCGAAGAACCCAGCATGAGTAATCACAACACTGACGATCGCTAAAGCTCGGAGCAAATCAAATTCAGCGAACCGATTAGAAACTTTTTGCATGGTAACAATTAGATTGTAAAAATTGGAATCCAATGAGGAATTTTTTGCCTGATGAGTTTTTACCAAACTCTAGCATAAAATTTTATACTTGCTCCAATCTTCACAAAACTTATGTCTGCAAAAATAAGTCACCGAGTGCGGGGATTGAGGAAGAAAGACTATAGAGACTATTGCGAAAAAAAATCTACCTAAATTAGGTAGACTTTTAGAAATGTTCAAGCAATGAGTTCACTGTTGGCTAACCGTTGTTGTGATGGATGTGCGACGCAGAAACACTATCCAACTGCTCGCGCCCGTTGCGGATCACGCGCAGCATATCGCTCAACTTGTGCTCGATATTATCGAGCACTTGGTCAGCATAATCATCGGCTCCGTTTTGAATTTCCTCGCATTCAGCCATCGCCCTGACTCTCATCTCTTCCAATTCCTCTTGAGCCTGGTAGCGAATTTGTTCGACTTCCGCCAGCGTTGCCTGCTGAATTGCCTCGCAGTCGAGCAAAACTTGCTGCCGCAATTGATCTGCCTCTATCTTCGCCTGCTGGAGCAGGCCCATATCGTTTAAAATTTCTGCAGCTCGCTGTTCTGCTGCTTCTATCACTTCCTGAGCGTAAAGTTCCGCCTCTTGAAGCAAGTCGTCCTTGTGCCGGATGATCGTCTCGGCTTCCTGAAAGGCGATCGGCAAATTTAGCCTCACCAAGTCTAACTGATCGAGCAACTGTTCTTCATCCACCAGAGTGCGTCTGGTCATAGGAATTCGCGGGCTGTCGAGAACAATTTCCTCAAGCCTGTTCAATTCCCGCTGGATGTCTACTCCTGCGGTTCGGGTGGGATCTCCGAAGACGGCTGTGTTCTGAGGTGGTTCGTTCTCAGTGCCGCGTCCGGTAATGTCGGGTTCGATGCGAGTTGGTTCCTGCTGGCGTAACATTTGTAAATATCTAGGGCGACGTGTTTCGGAACAAGATGATCTACGGAGCCACCAAACTTGGCTATTTCTTTAACTACACTACTACTTAAAAAGCTGTACTCGTTAGAAGTTGCCAAAAAAACTGTTTCAATTTCCCCCAGAAGGGTTTTATTGGTGTGGGCCATCTGGAGTTCCATTTCAAAATCTGTTAATACCCGGAGCCCCCGCAGCAGCACTTTGGCTTGTCGAATCTTAGCATAGTTTACTGTCAAACCCTCAAAACTTTCTACTTCTACATTTGGCAAGTGTTGGGTAGAGCGCAGGATCTGCTCGATCCGTTCCTCTACGGTGAATAGAGGGGTTTTGCTGGGGTTTCTGACTACGGTAACAATTACCCGGTCAAAAAGTTTAGATCCCCGCTCGATAATGTCTGCGTGACCGAAGGTAATGGGGTCAAAGCTGCCTGGATAGATTGCAATCACGAGTTTGGCTCAACGAAGTGGGGGGGAGTGGGGGAATGTGGGATAGGGGGAGAGGGAGAGAGCGGGGGAGTGGGAGAGTCTATTATCTTGTATCCGTGTTAATCCGTGTAGTGCCTTCCTTCTGACAACTGACAACTGACAACTGACAACTGACTTCTACTTTTTCATGGAATGAGCTTTGTAGAAAGTTTCGAGGCTTTGCTTGTCCCCCACAAACCGCCAGTGCCAAGGCTCGTAACTGACGCCTTGGCGATTGTTTTTGGGGAAGGACATTTCAAAGCTGAAGGCTACGGCGTTGGCTTCTAACCACTTGAATGCTTGGGTATTTTCAAAACTGGGACTGAGGTTGTGTTCCGGGGCGCTGCCGTCGCCGATGTCGATCGCGTAACCGGTGTGGTGTTCGCTGTAACCTGGAGGGGCGCTGACTTCCGCTCGCTTGCTGGCGTTTTGCCTGCGTTCGGCTTTCACGTCAAAAAATACGTGCTGCTGGTCTTCCAGGGAGCGAAAGCCAGATATGGGAGCAAAGTAGATGCCTGATGCCGCTGCGGAGTTGGCCATTTCCTGATATTTTGCTGCTGCTGAGGTGCGGAGTTTGACACTACCGTCGGGGGTGACGCCTACCAAGTCTTTGGCTGGTGCTTCGGAGTACGGCAAGTGTCCCAGCAGGTTCTCTGGGGCGGCGGTGCCGGCTTTTGGATTGCTAGCTGGACTCGCGGCCGACGGAGACGCGGAAATTGTCGGCGCTGAGTCTTGTTGAGTTTGCTCTGCCTGACTGGTGGCTGGGAACAAGTTAAAGTTGAGGTGCAGCCAGATGCTGACCCCAAAGGCTAATGCGGCCAACCCTAGCAGTTTCCAAATCAGCCCTTTTTTCTTAGACTGACTCTGCCCTGCTTCTGGGTATGGGTGATCTCGCACTGCTTCTGGAATTTCGTCGGCGACAAGCTCCGAGGCTTGCGCGGGTTTTCTTGACAGACTAGCGTTATCCAAGCCAGCTCCACTCCTGCACTTCAATAAGGCTCAACGTTACAAATTGTAGACCGATATGGGCGATCGAACAGCTACAATTGTCGCTGAGAGTATATCATCTCTTTCTGACCTCGCCCCGTCCCATCCGCCAACTCTCGTATTTGTTGCTTGGGCCCAGAGTCGATCGTCCCTGCGAGGTCGCACTGGTTGGCGCTGGTAGCGCTGGTTTATTTTAAGTGTAATTTGTTACTGTTCCACAAAATCTAACAATTCTTCGATCGACACATCAAACGTCCGCGCCAATTTTAGCAGAGCACCGATGTCAGCCATTGCCATACCGGGCGATCGGGCATAACTTTTAACAGTATTGTAGGATACCCCGGAGCGATCGGCTACTTCCTTCAGCGTCCAGCCTTCCCTAGCAGCAAACTCTCTGATCCGCAATTTAACCAATTCGCCTCTTGACATTAGGGTGAAATTTCACCTATACTATATATGAGATTGAAAGCGCCGACCACCGTAACCGCACTCCCGGGGCCTAATCTTCCACAACATCAAACAAATCTTCAATCAACAGGTCAAAAGTTCGAGCTAATTTTTGCAAATGAGTAACGTCAACCGTTGCTAACCCCGGCGAACGAGCATAATTCTTAAGCGTGCTGTAGTGAACTCCCGATCGCTCAGAAACCTCTGTCAAAGTCCAACCCTTCTCGGCAGCCAGCTCTCGAATCCGCAACTTAACCAATCCCATTTCTTGACAAGAGGCCAGTATTGGCCTTAAAATATTTACATCATAAATAGCGATCGCCCCCCGGCGTCTAAAACTGAAGAGCGAACAGCTATTTATTCAAATGACCGACAATTTGGCATTCACCAACAAAAAGTAGGATTCACCAACAAAAAGTAGGATTCACCCAAAATCAAGTCGGAGTCACCCCAAACAAGTCGCAGTCACCGAGTCACCAACCATGATACCAAAACAAAACTCAGAAGCCAAGCAAATAAATCCACTTGCTCGCTTTGTCACCAAAGAAGCAGTGGCCAAAGTCTTGAAAGTCAAGCCAGAACAGATTCGGGACATTCGCTGCTGGGCTTACGTCATCCAAGTTGTGGGAGTTGGGATTAGTCGGTTTGTCAGCTACGGAGATATGCCGCCAATTTTAGGAGTCGAACCGCCGACGCTGCAAGATTGCATTCGGTGGCGGAAACGCTGGAGAAGCAGCCAACACCGAGCACCGATATTTTGGGTGGATTTTTATCAGAAAATAGGGTTTAAAACCCCGTCCTTCTAGGACGGCTTTAATTTCTTAAATCCATTCCTAAAAATCCGGAAATTTCTTGTATTTGTGCTAGACTAGAACAGTCAAGGTTAAACTCCTTTGCCCGAAGTGAAACGGAGACACACTTTTAGGCATAAATTGTTGGACCGAGAGCAGCGAAAACTCTTAAAACAGCTAGAGTATCGACGCATTCTCTTTACCAGAAAACAAATAATTTAGTTCATTTGTTAAGTAGGGTAGGGCATACCCGAACTCTAGGTTCGTATCAAGCGTAAGCTTTTGGAGATAGACCCTCTGGGGTTGCTGTGAATTAGGCTCGTCAATTGGTGTAATTGCACGGTTGAAAAGTTTAAAGATTGCCGAAAGGACATAGCGCTTAAAGGTCAGTCGATGAATTAAGAATCCCTACGCCTTTAGGCTAGGGAGTGTCAAGAGGGGAAATTTCGGCAGTCTCGGAGTGTGGAAGAACTCTACAACTGGGGTAAATTGGTGGGTAAGATTAAGCACGGTTTGTCAGGTTTGCAGGTGGAGTGGCTGCGAAAAATTTATGTTGTTGTGAAAGAGTGTATTCAGGCTTTTTGAAGGGCTGGCCTAGGAAAGTAGACAACAACAAGAGGCGGAAAAATGATTAAATATCCCTACACTATTTTAATTCAATGGTCGGAAGAAGATAATTGTTTCGTTGCCAGTCTTCCCGAATGGGGGCCTTTTTGTCACACTCATGGAGATACCTATGAAGAAGCTCTCAACAATGCCTGAGAAGTATTAGAACTTTTAATCGAATCTTCCGAGGAAGAGGGGAAAGCTTTACCAGAACCTCAAACCCTTGGCAAACTGTTACAATTAGTCTGATTAAGGTGCTTCCTACTTTCAAATGCAATAAATCGCCCCTAATCAAACATTACCAACTTCGGCTCTCCTGAGTTTTAGGCGATCGTAAAAATAAAAATTCCCGTAGTGCGCGCCCCAGATCCCGCGTTAGCGAGACGCTCACACTACTGTTTCCACCACAAATGCAGGAGAGCCATGAATTTGAAGTACGCCCTTGATAATGAATTTGAAGCTCGCTCTCCCCTCTGGCACAAACTACAATACTCAAGTCTTTGAAAGAGAAGCTCCGCTTTACGCTCCGGTCGTCCTATGAATAATAACCAAAACAACTTCTTTTCGTTGCCGCCAACAACCCAGCGATGGTTAGACTCATAGAAAAACCCGAACTGACCCCATATACTAATTGGGAGGTGTCCAGGGGGGGCATTTAAAGTGTAAGTGAGCTCGTCGCGGTAGAGCCATTCGCCGCCCTCAGCGCGCCATCCGACGCGCTCGCCTAACATCTCCCAATTTCTGTAGAGCATCTCCCAAATCCGCTTCTGGACACTAAGACCGAAACGGCCTTTGCTGTACTTTAACCAGAGTTGGTCTATGGTAAGCAGGTCTTCGCAGAAAAAGCCTTTGATGTCTGCCCTTCTGATGTATACTGGATGTTGTCTTCCTAAAACTTCCTTCAGCTTGTAAACTGTTTCCTGATCAGCTTCTTTCCATTTTTGGGCAGCTAATAAATCCCGTAGATAGCTGTAATCTACTCCTACGGCTGAAATCAAATTGTCATTGTTTATCATTGAATAATTACCTCTATCAATTGCTACCTGACTAAGATAAACGACATTCAAGCAAGCTCGATCGCCCCCAATCAAATATTACCAATTTCCGCCAATTCAGCAGTACCAACAGAATCTTTATCTTCTCCTTTATCCCCTTCATCAACTACAACAGATAACTTCAATCCCAGACGATTTAGCCAACTTGCCAAAGCATAAATTGTCGCACTTCCTTCTCCCGACAACAAAACATCTAATTTTTCCAAATGCAATTTAGCATCTTCAGCAGACATATTTGGTTCGCCTAGAGCCTCAAATACATCTCGAAGTGCTTTTCGCATGATTCCTAATTCCAAATCTCCTTCTTCCTCCTCAAGTATCTCTGTGAGGTAAGCCACAGCAAATAAGGGGTCTTTGAGAGATTTGATTTTTAACGGATGGTAAGGTACGCTTTTAGGCATTTTCTCTGCTCCTGTATTCTCTCCAATATTTCTTACCTGTGCTAATATCTTGCTCTTGAGTGCTTTTATCTCCGCCACAGAGCAGAAGCACTATAGTTGTTTCTATTTGTCCAAAATAAACGCGGTAGCCTGGGCCAAAGTCAATCCTAAATTCCCAGACTCCCTCTCCCAGCGATCGAGAATCTCCCAGATTGCCATCGCTAATCCGCTCAAGCCTTTTAACAATCTTGGCTTTGCCTTTAAAGTCTCGAAGAGATTCCAACCACTCGGAAAAAGGAATTTTGCCATCAGGTATCTGATACTGCTGAATATCTCTCTCGTTGTACTTCCATAAAGTCGATCGTACTTGCACCCTCATCTTAATACCGGCGATCGCCCCGTATCCAACCTTCTTCACCAGGGCCAACTCAAGATCGCCGATCGAAAGAAACTCTGCCGTCAGGCGTGGTGTAACGCTCAATTTCACGCTTGTTGCGCTTCCATAATCTTGATTTTAGTGACGATCTCACTCCAATCTTACAGCCCCGCTCGATCGGCCCTTGACTCCATGCGCTACAATTATTAAGAAATCTTTAGTTAGATCCGTTTAACGTTCCAGACGCATTATGAGTCTTCCCATTCGCAACGTCGCCATCATTGCTCACGTCGATCACGGCAAAACCACCCTTGTGGACGCTCTCCTCAGACAGTCCGGGATCTTCCGCGAAGGGGAAGAAATCCCAGATTGCGTCATGGACTCCAACGACATCGAGCGCGAACGTGGCATTACCATCCTTTCCAAAAACACCGCCGTCAGGTACGGAGAAACCCTGATCAACATCGTCGATACCCCCGGACACGCGGACTTCGGCGGAGAAGTCGAACGAGTTCTCGGCATGGTTGACGGCTGTCTGCTGATCGTAGACGCCAACGAAGGCCCGATGCCGCAAACCCGGTTCGTGCTCAAAAAAGCCCTAGAAAAAGGACTGCGCCCGATCGTCTTTGTCAATAAGATCGATCGCGAGCGAGCAGACCCCCACAAAGCCGTCGATAAAGTTTTGGATCTGTTCCTCGAACTAGGTGCTGACGACGATCAGTGCGAATTTCCCTACCTCTTCGGTTCCGGCTTAAGCGGTTACGCCAAAAAACACCTCGAAGACGAAGGGGTAGATATGAAGCCCCTCTTTGAAGAAATCCTCGACCACGTACCACCCCCCGTAGGCGACCCCAACAAGCCACTACAACTGCAAGTAACCACCTTAGATTACTCAGAATACGTCGGTCGCATCGTCATCGGCCGCATCCACAACGGTACGATTAGAATCGGTCAACAAGCAGTCTTAATCACAGAAAGCGGCGCGATTGTCAAATCAAAAATTACCAAATTGATGGGCTTTGAAGGCCTGAAGCGGATTGATATCCCAGAATCTTCTGCTGGTAATCTTGTCGCCGTTGCCGGTTTTGCTGATGCGTATATTGGCGAGACAATTACCTGTCCCAACGACCCGCAAGCGCTGCCTTTAATCAAAGTAGACGAACCAACTTTGCAGATGACTTTCTCTGTGAACGATTCGCCGTTCTGCGGTCAAGAAGGTAGTTTGGTAACATCGCGTCAAATTCGCGATCGGCTAATGCGAGAACTCCAAACCAACGTCGCCTTGCGCGTCGAAGAAACCGACTCTCCCGACAAATTCCTCGTATCCGGCCGTGGCGAACTCCACCTCGGAATCCTGATCGAAAATATGCGTCGCGAAGGATACGAATTCCAAGTATCCCAGCCCCAAGTAATCTTCCGCGAAGTCGGCGGTCGTCCCTGCGAACCCTTTGAATGTTTGGTGTTAGACGTACCCGAAGAAGCAGTCGGTGGCTGCATCGAACGCCTCGGTCAGCGGAAAGCAGAAATGCAAGATATGCACGTCAGCAGCACCGGTCGCACCCAAATCGAATTTTCAGTTCCCGCTCGCGGTTTGATTGGATTCCGAGGCGAGTTCATGCGCTTGACTCGCGGCGCTGGAATTATGAACCACAGCTTCCTCGACTATCGCCCCCTCGGTGGAGAAATTATCGCCCGTCGCAACGGAGTATTGATTTCCTTTGAAGAAGGAGTTGCAACTACTTATTCACTGAAAAATGCTGAAGACCGTGGCGTGTTTTTCATTACCCCCGGAACCAAGGTTTACAGAGGGATGATTATCGGAGAAAACAACCGAGATGAAGACATGGAGCTGAATATTTGCAAGTCGAAGCAGTTGACAAACCACCGCGCATCTGGCGGTGAAGAATTGGCACAATTGCAAGCGCCAGTCGATATGAGTTTGGAACGTGCTTTGGAGTACATCGGCCAGGATGAATTGGTGGAAGTAACACCGAAATCAATTCGCTTGCGGAAGGTTTCTAAGAAGTTAGTCAAACGCTAAAACAACTTGAGGGCTGGCAATTTTGCCAGTCCTTAGTGTCAACTTCCAACTGTATTTAAAGGCAATATTAATAATTGTAAACAACCCAGTAATTATGAGGAAAATCTAAATTGGATAAGCAATTAAGCAGATGGAACCATGAAAACCACCGTTGAACTTAACTAAGAATTGGTTAAAGAAGCCTTTCGGTTAACCAATTTCAAGACATAAAAATAACTAATTGGGTTGGCTTTGCAAGTACAAAGTCTTGTGGGAGAACGAATGTATTTCTAATCGACGCTTAAATTGCTCATTATCTTAACGTTTATCAATAATTCAAATTATGCTGAAGAGAATCTATGTAAATAATTTTAGATGCCTAGTTAATTTTGAATTGACAGTAGATAGCTTAAATCTTTTTCTGGGTTCAAATGGATCGGGCAAAACTACCGTTTTCGAGGTTTTAAGAAAACTACAGAAATTTATTTTAGGCGATCAAGCTTTCCAGCAAGATTATAAAGTATCAGATTTGTTTGCAAGCAAGGATTTAACAAGATGGCAAAAATCAAACATTCAAAAATTTGAATTAGATATTGAAGGAAATGGTGGCCTTTATAAATATACCCTAGAGATCGAACATCAAAGAGACTATGCACATCCTAGAATGCGACTAGAAAGCTTAACTTTTGACGGACAACCTCTGTTTAATTTCTGGGTTGATCCAGGCGATATAGGTATAACTGTAGGCCAAGCTAGGTTGTATAATGACGATCCCGATCGCGAAGGTGCTTTCGTGCCGTTCTTTGATTGGTCGCGTTCTGGCATTGGTTTTATTTACGAGAGGCCTGACAATCTAAAGCTTACATGGTTCAAAAAACGGATTTCTAACTTTTTTATTGTACAGATCAATCCTTATATAATGGAATCAGAAAGCCTTAAGGAGGAAAGTTCACCTAACTGGGATATGTCAAATTATGCAGCTTGGTACAGCTATTTATCTCAAGAATCTCAAGGTAAAATATTTAAGTTAACGCTGGAATTACAAAAGATTATCCAAGGATTTGATTCATTTCAAAATTCTAAATCCGGTGATGTTAGGATTTTGTCAGCATCTTTTACCCGTCCCAGCAAGGCTGCTTATAGGCTTAATGAATTATCGCACGGTCAAAAAGCTTTAATTGCTCTATACACCTTAATATATTGTTCTCCTGATGATAATTTTACTTTGTGTATTGATGAACCAGAAAATTTCCTGGCTTTACCGGAAATAAAACCTTGGTGGGGTAGGGTGATGGACTATTGTCTGGAAAATCAAGCACAAGTAATGTTAATTTCTCATCACCCCTCATTAATTAATTACTTAGCAAGCAATTCAGGTTATTGGTTTGAACGAAGAGATAATGAAGCAGTCCGCGTGCGGCGAATTACTGATACAGAAGAAGAAGGTTTATCAGTTGCTAAGCTTATAGAACTTGGATGGATTTATGACGAGTAGAGATGATTTACCAGAAGTAACTATTCTCTGTGAAGATATTGACCAAGAGCGATTTATCAGACAATATCTGATCTGCTGCGGATTGGACGATCGCAAAATTAAAGACTTTGGCAATCCTAAAGGGAAAACAATTAAAAATAACAATGCTTTGATACTCAAGCATTATCCACAGCTGATTAAAAGTTATAGAAGCCGTAAGTACAGAAATATTGCTGTAGTAGTGATGATTGATGCTGATGAAGATAGCTTGGACGATCGAATGCGTTCTTTAAATATAGCATTAGACGAAACAGCAGGGAATTTAAACAAAGATCCGCGACTGCCTAATGAGAAAGTGGCTATTTTTGTGCCCGCCCGAAATATTGAAACGTGGTTTTATTACATTAATAACAATATGGAAGGGCAAGAATGTAATGAAAATACTGATTATAAAGATAAAAAAATGAGTGCAGAAGAGAGGATTGAACTAGCTAAAAGAGCGGCAAAAAAATTGGCTACAGAAATATGTCATCAGGGAGTCGATCGCATTACTTTGCCTTCTCTCCGTTATGCGTGTAGGGAGTTGCAAAGGCTACAGTTGTAAAGAATGAGTTAGTTGATGTGACATGATGTTCTGTTATATCCCCGATTTCTTAAAGCCATCGAGTATCTGGGTTTTCTGTTTTGTTTAAGTTGTTCTACTTAGTTAATGATATAATATCAAACTTTCCTTTTTATATAAAAATTTGCACCTAGTGACCCTAATGGCCGATCGCGCGATCGACTAACCGCCACAATATGTTTTAATTTATATTTGAGCAAAATCCAAACAAAGCCAGCCATGAGTCCTAAATCAATAGCCGTAATCAACTTCAAAGGCGGTGTCGGGAAGACTACCGTCACTTGGAGTCTGGGAAATATTATATCCCAAGGAACCGACTTAGAAGTCTTGATGTTAGACTTAGATCCGCAAATGTCGCTCACAGAGGCGATCGGACTTAACGAAAATACAGGTCATTTAGATGATAAGTTTGGTAAGTGGTACGAACAATCTCTCAAGCACAGACTTACAATTTACGACGCTCTAGAAGTCTTTAAAAAAGCCGGACAGAATTTTAAATTTCCCGTTGGTTTCGACACCATTTATCAGATTGACGAACAGTTGCATTTTGTTCCTTCAGTTGAAGAATTGTATTGGTTGGATATCGATGGATTTGAGGGAAAAAGCGTTAAAGACTTCATCCGCAGATTCATCGGCAAAATCGCCAACTCTGCCAATCTCCCCAAATACGACTTGATGCTTTTTGACTGTTCGCCTTCCTTCAGTCTCCTCACCTACAGCGTACTCTCTTGCTGCGACTTAATATTAATTCCCGTCAATCCCGATTATTTTGGTTCTAGGGGATTAAGTTTAGTTTTAAACTCGCTTCAGAAACGGATTGAGCCTTATCCGTTTCCCAAGATAGCAGTCTTTATGAATAAAGCTAAAACCTATGGAGGATTGCTGACAAATGAAGTTCAGTTTTACATGAGAGAAGTAAAGAGACTTTGCGATGAGATATCAAAAGATAATAACATAGAAGTTAGATTTTTAGAATCGACGATTCGGGAAAGCGTCGGGCTAAAACGGGCGATTAATGAGGGAGAACTGCCACGAGAATTAGTTAGAGAATTTGAAAAACTATGGCGCGAGTGTGAGGAGTATCTGAAATGAGTAAAAAAGAAATTTTGGCTGCTTCCCAACAAGAAAGCGGGGGGTTGGTTGAGGAAATTGGCGAACTTAAGGAAATCTTGCGGGACGTTGCTCGAAAATTAACCCGGCTTGAGACTCAAGTCAAACGGGGAGTGATTTCTGCTGGCTCAAAAACTTCGGATATTCCCAGGGGTGCTGATGTTAATAAACCTGCTAATTTATCGGCGGCCAATGTTCTAGAAGTTTATGAAGAACTTCGTTTACAAGCTAAGAAGGGTAATGAAGAAGAGGTGAGGCAAAAGTTGTTGGCAATGAGTGCAACTGACTTGAACTTGATGTGTTGCGAGTTAGGGATGCCGCCCAGCAGCAAGAATCCGTCCCGCAAAAAAATGTTTGAGCTAATTATTGGCAGAATTAAACAGAGTTTGAGGCTGTCGCGGCATATCGACAGACAAACACTTTGAAAATTAGCAGAGGAATCGATAAAATGCGTTTTAACTTGCATTTCCCGCTGCGAGATGGAACAGGCAAGATGCCCGTTCCACAAAAGCTTGTTCCACAAGATTTTCAGTTGAGTGTGGGGAGTAGGGGTTGGGCATCTTGGCTGCCCCTGAAAAGCTTGTGGCAAATTCTGCAACTTTTCAGCTTCCATAAATTATGGCCGATAAGTGCGATCGGCCTCATCTCCCTAACATTCTCAATCACCTTGTTTTTGAGCCTTCAAAGCCCTCCGACAACCGCAGCCCAAAAACCAAGCCGACTGGCGTTTGTGGCTCTCCAGATGCGCGGCAGCGAGTTTAGAACAAGTTTATTTGGGGTCAATGCTGACGGTTCCTCCCGCCGCGAACTTGCCCCAAACATAGATGTTAGCTATACCCTAGTTTGGTCGCCCAACGGTCAGCGACTGGCTTTCGTGGGTGGCGATACCGACATTTATACAGTCAATGCTGACGGTTCTCGACTAACTAAACTGTTTGCTGGGGATGCTTGCAAAGCAGCTAATTTTGAAATAGCTTGGTTTTCCAACAGCCAGAAACTTCTTTTTGCCCGTTATTGCAACGGTTTTACCTCTGATACTCCCGGCAGTCAATCACTTTATACAAGCGACACTTCTGGCATCCAAGGAACTAAATTAGTTAGGAATTTGGAAGTAGGAGGATATCCGCCTAAAACAGAAATTTCATCACAATTTTACCTTTCGCCGGACGGTCAGCAGGTAGCATTTGTCAAGGATAAAAATATCTACAAAATGAATGCCGATGGTTCGGGAATGAAAAAACTAACTAAAAGTCCTGGCGAATATATATCCGGCGGCAGTCAACTTGTTTGGTCGCCCGATCGCACAAAAATTGCTTTCCTGTTCGGCGCTTATCCGAAACAGCAAATTTACACAATTAATGCCGATGGAACCAACCTCAAAAATTTGAGGAACAACCCGCAAAATGAGGTTTACAACGTCAAAATATTTTGGTCTCCCGACAGCAGTCGCATTGCTTACTATTACAATAAACCCGGCGATTCATCAGGCGAACAGCAAGATATTTACCTGCTCGACATTAACCGGGGGACAGCCAAGAATCTCACCCAAAAACCCAGAAACTACGGCCAACTTTCGTGGTCGCCGGATGGCAAATTTATTGCTTTCGTCGCCGGAGAGTTCAACCATCAAAAACTCTACACAATCAATGCTGACGGGAACCAGCTAAATCAACTAGCTACCAGGCTAAAACCGTCGGGGATTTCTCAATTAGCTTGGTCTTCTGACAGCCAGCAAATTGCTTTTATATATAATGAAACCGAAGGCGACAAAAGCAACTTGTATGTAATTAATCGGGACGGTTCGGGATTGACTAAAGTGACAAACGACAAAGATTTGAATGCTAGCAATCCCGTTTGGCAACCGCAGTAAAATTAAGAGCAAAAATATGCTGTAGGGGTAGTTTTAGCACAGATAAACCCAGAAGGGCGGGCTATCTTTGCATCGCCTTGGAGCGAAAGCGGGTTACTGAACAAGAAAGAATCCACCAAACTCAACACTCAAAACTCTTCTCAAATTGGGGAAGATGCAATAATTTTTTTCTCATTTAATGCTTGGTGAACTTGCAATTCATTTGACTCAACTTCCTGCTGTTTTTCATCCTGCACCTGTTTATCAATTTTGGGCAACTTTAAAATCGCCCCAGCTAAAACCCAATAATACACGGACACTGGATCTACATCCAGCGGATAGTATTGAGTATTGATCGTAATAAATGCAACAAACACCCAAAAACTAGCTCCGTAACTCCGCAAACTTTTGTCCTTGACTGATCGGTAAGCTCTAAAAGTTAGAAAAGCTAAGTGTAAAAGCATGATCTGAAAACTAATCATCCCCGGATAACCGAGTTCGTAGATCAACTTAGGTTGGAAAGTTTCAATTAGCTGCGTGGCACCAAATATTCGCGTTGAATTAGTGGCACGTCCCACACCTTTACCGAGAGGTTTGTCAATGATAAAATTGTTGCTCTGCTCGAACTGATTAAATAGAAACTGCTGGGGTGGTGCAGCATTCCAGCGGTTAATAAAACTCTCCCACCGCTGCTCGATAATTCCCGGGTTAATAGCTGCACCGATAAACAGCAGAATCGCCAGTCCTGCACCGATGGGAATAAATCGTTTTAAATTAACTAATTGACCGGTGAGAACTAGCAGGATTGCCGTAGCAACGGGAACCATAACTAAAGCAGCTCTTTGACCGGAAAGAACTGCATTGGCAAATACTAAAGCCATGCCAAATAAACCGATAACTCGCCACCAAAATGAAGGATCGCAAAAGGCAGCAGCAAAGGTTAAAAAAGCATTAGAAATTAAAAACCACGCCCACTGCCAAGGCGCGACAAAAGTTCCCGGCAAGCGGACAAACTTGACTTCTGGACTGAACACCAAAGAACCGCCGACAAAACATCTAGCTTGCAGCGTTGCTTTATATAATTCTGCTCCGGTCATTCCTCGGGTTCCGGCACACTTTCCACTTTGCAGCAACAGGTACTGAATCAAACCGAGAAGGCAGCAAACGATCGCCAAAACGATGTGCATTCGACTAAAAAATACCAAATCCTTCTTAGTGCGGAGCAGATAATAGGTACAAGCAATCAGCGGTATGTAACCTATCAATACTTTTAAACCGAGAATTCCTTGCAGAATTGGTTTGTCGCCTTTCATAGGGTTGAGCTGCATCTCCCCGTTGACAAAAATTAAAGTCAGCATTGCCATCATCAACAGGATGCTGAAGGTAGAAAGCATTTGTTTGGGAATGAACAGGGGCAACTGTTTCTTTTTGCAGCTTTGAATTAGGGCGATGAGGGCTGGTATGTAGAAAGCATCTTTGGCTACTTGAAAGGCCGCATTCCCGCCACCAATTGCGTAGGTAATTGTACCACTGAAAGGCAGGTAAATTAGAAAAGCCCATAAAGCTTGACGGGGGTATTTGTAGGAAAGCAGCAAGATGGCTGCGGCCGCGCCTCCTGCAATAGCAATCTTAGGGCGGGCTACGAACAACAGGGGGATGCTGAGAGCAACGCTGACTAAGCAGCTTATGGCGATCGCCTGCACCAATTCATTGCGCTTTTCTGAAATTTTGCGTTTTTGTGCAGCTACTTCTTTTTTGCTTAGCGCTGTTGTTTTTTCGCTGTGCTTGTGTTTGGATTTCTTGGATTTGCGCTTGGTTTTCAACATATAGCAGAAGGAAGTTCGGCAACGGATTTTGTAACGGATGTAACGGATGTAACGGATGTAACGGATGTAACGGATGTAACGGATGGAAGAGGGAAGTTCGGCAACGGATTTTGTAACGGATGTAACGGATGTAACGGATGGAAGAAGGAAGTTCGGCCACGGATTCTATAACGGATGTAACGGATGTCAGTCCGATGTCCGTCGGAAGAAGGAAGAAGGAGGGAAGAAGGAAGAGGGATTTAGTTGCCTAAGAGACAAAGAAGAAGCAATCGATCCCTTATGTTTGTGGAATTAATAACGTCCTCCCGTCAGGGCAGTTCCTAGAATTTTTATAAGGCACTTATGTAGAAGGCGGAAGACACTCTGATATAGAAGGCTGCAGATGTAGAAGGTAGAAGGCAGAAGGAATAGAAGCGAACAGATTTCGGCAGATGTGGTAACTTATTTTTAAAGTCAAGATCGAGAAAAAGTCTCGGTCGAGATTGTCGGTGTGACGCGGGCACAAATTACATGGGCGACATTGTAGAATATAACTGCTGCATCTATAATGTACAAAAATGTACAAATCTCGAAAAAATAATTTTAATGTAGCGGTGAATATGAAATTAACAAAATTTGTATCGATCGGCATTGCCGTACTTTTAGGAGCAAGCGGGAGCATATTGTCTAGCAACAGTAGAGCATTAGGGGCCGAAAAAGTTGTCCTCACATTTGGCCCGATCAGACAAGGCATCAATATCAGCGACTTAGAAGAATTTGCTAAAAACGGCACGACGACGCCAACCCTCCAACAAATTATCCGGTTCTCCAAAATGGACGCGCAAATGCTGCGGGGGTTCATGGGTTTAGAAATTGGTTTAAAGCCTGCTAATCTGGCGAGGGTAGTTTACAGCACCCCAGGAGAAAAAATCACTGACGACATCGGTCAAGCAATTCGGACTCAGCGCCGCACAGAAAGCGGGAAAGCTTTGCGGGCAGCGGTGATCCTGGCTGCCGGGGACGACGGTAAGGTATCGCTGCTGGAAATCCTGAAAAAGTATCCTCTTAACGAGGTTTACGTAGATGTTGCCAGCCTTCGCACCACTGTTGGGAAAGTTCAGAGTATAGCCGGAACTCTGCGAAGCCTGCTTGAAGATGTGACGCGATCGACAACTCGCACAACTGAAACAAATCGCACTGAAAGTCCGATCGAACCTCGCCGCAGCGTGCAGCCAACAACTCCGCCTCCAGCGCCGCGCCGCGTCGCGCCCTTGCCAGCACCCGCACGGCAGCCTGTGACGCCGGTCAGAGGGCTTTGGTAAAAAAATCCTAAATTTGTCCTAAAGGCGGTTTGAAGCCGCTGTTGTGGCATTCTGCAGACACTTTTGATATCAAATCCACTCTTCATCGGAATAGTAAATCCGAGTTCACTGTTCACTGTTGACTGTTGACTGTTGACGGTTGACTGTTGACTGTTGACTGTTGACTGTTGACTGTTGACTGTTGACTGTTCACTGTTGACTGTTCACTGTTGACTGTTGACGGTTGACGGTTCACTGTTCACGGCGTCCACAGTCAACAGTCAACCGTCAACATCATTCCGGTGTAACCGGAAATGATATGAGACCAAACCCGCCCCCGCCCTACCCCTATCCCAACCCCCAAGAGGGTTAGGACTTTTGTGAAAACTCCCAAAGCAATCAATTTTTCTTTAGCAATTTTTTGAGCAACTTAGGAATCTCGGAAGGTCGAGCGGCCACAGGTATGTCGGCCTCTTCAAAGGCAGCCATTTTGTTTGGGGCCGAAACTCCAAAGGCTTTCTGGGCAGCCGCGCGAGAACTGATCAGGATGCCGGCGTGGCCCAAAGACGGCCCCTTGGGAGCGTAGCGGCCGGCCAGATAAGCAACCACGGGTTTGTCGATCGCCGAGGCGATGTAAGAAGCAGCAGCTTGTTCACTCCACCCGCCAACTTCCCCCACCAAAACTATCGCTTCCGTACTGTCGTCTTCGTCCAAAATTTGCAGCCACTGCATAAAAGAAGAACCGACAATCGCGTCGCAGCCAATACAAACCGCCATTGACTGTCCCAACCCCGCCTCCGTCAGTTCTAGGGCAATTTCGTAAGTCAAAGTGCTGCTGCGGCTGATTACTCCCACCGGGCCGGGAGTGTAAAATTCCTTGGGGTGAGTTCCCAGCAGCAGTTTGTCGGGCACAATAATCCCCGGACTGTTGGGCCCGATTACCAAAGTTTCGGTGGCTTCTGCTTTTCTGACTAAGTGCACCATATCCAGAGGAGGCACTCCTCCAGTAACGATCGCGATTTGCCGAATTCCTCCGGCGATCGCTTCTAGAGCCGCATCCAGCACCGAGTAAGCGTCTACCAAAATTACCGCAGTGTCAACGTGACCCACTGCCGCCACTGCTTGTTCTACCAAATCAAAAATCGGAATTCCCTCCACTTCCTGCCCCCCCCGACCGGGACTGACACCGGCAACTACATTCGTGCCGTATGCTTTCATCATCAGGGCGGCGCGGGTGGACGCGGGAGATTCTGTAATGCCCTGTACTAGGACTTTGCTTTCAGGAGTTAAATTCATCTTTCTTCCCCCTTGGAGACTCCCGCTGTACCTGTACCCAGGTCACCGGCGAGAGGAAAAGGGGGGCAAGGTTTATGCTGCATACGAATAACCATCTTTTCTGTGAATAACTGAACAATATTTGTGGCTAATCCCTGACACTAATTCTGAGGCGGAAATATTGAATGAGCCACTGGTTCTTACGGCAACACGTCCAACGTATGTACCAATTTTTTTGCCAGAGGTTACAATCGCTTTGACAATATCTCCCGTTTGAAAACCTTTAACAAACTTAAACCGGGGAACATAGCGAGATGGAAAGCCGAATTTACCAGTGCGGCACATTTGACGTGTCCCGTGACCAGTTGCTTTGATCGATAGTGGCTTGCTTGTTAAAATCTTCAATGACTCAACCTTTCCGATACAAGCTGCATCTAGCCAATGAGTTTTAGGTAAATTTAATTGAATGCGGTTGAACTTCGTTAAGCCACCACTACCTGTAGAAACAGGCAAGCCAGTTGTACGGAGTCGATTAAATAATGTCCAACGAGTTGAGTTAACGGCTGCTGCGTCTTTTAACGGACGTTTTGCTTGAGATAGAATCCGCTTCAAAATCTCTGGCTTTTTAGACAAAAATTGCTCAACATCTTGAGTACCTTTCTTTTTGTTGCAAGCATCGCAAGCAAGGCAAAGATTAGAAATGCGATTAGCTCCGCCTTTGGCTTTGGGATGAATGTGCTCGACTTGTAATGGTGTATTAATTACACCACAGTAAGCGCATTTTCTCTCCCATTTGTTCAACAAATACTCGCGGATCTCATAGCCATGCAAAACGCCTTGTTGGTACTCGATTCCCGAAATCTCTGGGTTTTCTAATTGCTGTAAGTCAAATCGGACAAGCTCTTGAGCAATAGAAGCAATGGGGGCGAGTTTCATCAATCTAGTCACCCATGTCAGTGTTGTTTCGACGCGGTGCTGCAAACTTGGGGCTAGCCAACCTTTAGGGCGAGTCCTGTTTGAGAATCTAGCCCGACGATAGCGGGTATGGCGATTCCTCCTGACTCTACGCAATGAACGGCGAGATTCAAGGCTGGCTTTAATAGCTTGTCCTCGGTGTGTTAGCTCTGCACCAAAGATTACGTTTTCTCCTTGTATTAACGCAATTCCAGTAGTTCGAGAGCCAGGATCTATTTTGAGAGTAATTGGTTTTTGCGGTACAGTTACCTCTACTTTCCAAATTAGCGTAAATGGATACCTTTTGAAGACAGCAGCTTTGCCATTAGTTAGCAATTTACGTGCCAATCCTGGGCGGATTGGATTGAGCGGTCGTTTTTTGGTGTCAAGTACAAAAACCAAATTAGACATTTAAGTCCTCCCTTACGGGGTAATGTTTGCTTCGTCAATGTTTAAGGTCGGTAACTATCTTAAAAGCACTGGCTTAACCCTTACACCTGTTTAACTTTTAAGTTCTAGAGCGGAAGACTAGCACGCATCCTCCGGTAGGTACTTCAACACTTACCTTAAACGTAGTGGGCGAACCACTTAGACTGGTCAACTAGGCTCTTTCTGTGCCCGCGCTGTCTGGGTACTCCGAGCAGCGCCGGGTGATTGACTTTTTCCCACTTGACACTCGATCTGTAAAAAGCAGAAGGCCTTCATCTGTACCGAAATCTCATTTTTTGCCGATCGACTGCCCCTACTTGGCGGAGGATACAGAAGCGGCCGCGGCCTCATCCAAAGTGCTAGCTAGCTGCACCGGCAACTGTCCCAAACGCTTTTTAACAGCATCAGCATCGAGCTCTACCAGCCTCAGCACAACCTGGATGTGGCGGTTAGCGCGAGCTTTCCGTTCCAAATAGCCGGCTACTGCAGCGATTATTTCCTCGGTCTTGGAGGCGCTGCCCAAAATATTTACAAGTATCACCTTAACGCTTTTATCCTGAGCGACTAACTCCAGACCCAACTCCGCGCGATCGCGCAGGGCATTTGCTGCATAGTAGCGGTCTAGGGAACCAATATTCACAAAATTAGCTGGTTTTCCTCCTTGGTGGGTTACAGCATCTAGAGTTGCCATTGTCAGACCCACTCCGTTGCACAAAATCGCGATAGTCCCGTCTAGTTCGATTAATTGCAGGGATTCGGAATTCGAGATTGGGGATTTAGATTTGGGGTCAAACTCTGGCGACTGCTGAACCTTGGACTGGGAATGGGAGCGATCGCCAGAGGCATGGGGACTTCTTCTTTCCCGTGCCAACCCGCTGCTTTGCCTCTTCCCCGATAGTGCGGCCAAATCTGGATGTCGCCCCAAGGCATCGTCGTTGGCGGTGACTTTACCGTCTAAAGCCATTACCTCTCCCGTCGGACTGATGCCGAGAGGATTGATTTCTACTAGATCTAAATCTTTTTCGACAAACAGCCGATACATTTTTTCGACAATGGTGCTCACCGATTGAATCAAGTCTCCCTGCAATCCCATTTTCAGCGCGAGACGCCTCGCGTAGAATGGGGAAAATTCTTGATCTACGGCAACTTGCTGCATTTGCTCGATCGACCCTTCGACATCCATACCTCCTTGTCTCGAACCCAGAAGCACCGGGCGTCGCGCTACGGGGTCTAGGAGTACCGCTAAGTACAATTCTTGGTCGGCGTTGTACTTTGCTTCTGCCAGCAGGACTTGGGGATATTCCTCCTCGATCGGCAAATTAAAAATTGTTTGAGCGGCTGCTACTGCATCGATCGTATTTTCCACAAACTTGATACCCCCCGCCCTGCCCCGTCCCCCAGCCCGCACTTGCGATTTGAGTACAACGGGGTAAGGAATTTTCAGTCCTTTGAGGTCAGCGGGATTGTCAATCCGCTGCGACGGCAAAATCGGAATTGCCATCTGGCGAAATAAAGATTTAGCTTGGTACTCTAACAAATCCATTATCAATTACGGGTGACGGGTAGTTGGCAACAAGCAATTCGTCCTAATTGGCAATTCATAATTAATAGATAGTAATTGGTTTTTTGTCAAGTTAAAAGTTAAAAATTATCGCTTTTATCTTTTAATTTTAGACTTTTGTATTGCCGATTACTTATTCGCTATTACCGCTCGCCGATTACCTATTACCTAAGCTGTTTCAAAGTGTTTTTTTCTCGGAATTGCCAAATTTTACTCTTAGGCTCTGGCGGGGAGATATTTGGCGAGCGTTGGTGTTTTTTTGTCTCAGAAAATCTTCGGACGTTCGGCCATACTGTGCCGAGATATTTCTGCGAATTGTTTACTTGAGGCTATTAACAGCGCCTTGATGGACGGTTTTGACCCATTTGAGCCGCTTGGGCCGTACCGCAATCCGAGCCGTCACAGTCCCTACCAGCAGCCAGTGGAACATATACACAGTACCCCGCAGCGTTTGCAGCAAGGTGAGAAAAACTCGCCTTATGTCAAATTTGGTCTCTTTGCGAGTGCGGCGCAAACCGACAAACATTCCCACCACCGACAAGGTAAGGGTCATAAAAGTTATGGGACTGGCGATCGGCATCCGGCGCAGCGCAATTGACATCACAAAGTCGGGTAGGGCTACGGTGGGTAAGAAATATTGAGATACCCAAAATCCAAATAAATCCCAAGTTTTCCCAGTTCCCATGCGGTTCCGCCAAATTAGCCGCCAGTAGTCAAGATAACGCTGATAGCCACCTTCTGCCCAGCGATTGCGCTGATGCCACAGGGCGCGAGCGTTAGTGACTCCTTCTTCTGACACGGCTGGGAAAGCGAGAAATTCAATGTCCCATCGGTCTAGGTGCAGCCTCACCGTCAAATCCAGGTCGTCGGTAATCGTTTCCTCGTTCCAGCCTCCGCAGCTTTCCAAGGCAGTGCGGCGCATGAATTGGCCGTTACCGCGCAATTCTCCAATGCCGCCGATCGCAATCCGCTGCTGCTGGAAAAAACTGTCGAGAGCCATTTCTGCTTCTTGGCCACGAGTCCAAAAATTTACCGAAGCATTGGCGATGGCTTTTCTGACTTGCACAGCGCCTACCTTTTCTCCATCGAACACTGGCAGCACCCGGCGCAGCAAATCCGGCGTTACCGTCGCGTCGGCGTCAAATATTCCGACAAATTCCCCGCGAGTCAGTGGTAACACTTGATTCAGTGCTCCCGACTTTCCGCCGCTGGCATTTGCTCCTCTGCGAAATACTTTGAGCTGGGGGTACTTTTTGGTTAGCTGTTCCAATACTAGGGGCGTGGCGTCGCTGCTGTGATCGTCGATCGCCCAAACTTCGTAGCGGTCGATCGGATAATCTACATTGCAGATGGATTCTACGAATCTGGCAATCACCGCTTCCTCATTTTTCGCTGCCACCAGCAGCGACACGTAAGGCCAATCCTCTCGACTTTCATCCGCAAGAGGCGCCAGTGCGGGCTTGGGTTCGGCAAACAAAACTCGAAATGCTTGCATCCACAGCAATCCCGTCAACCCCCACACTACCCACGCACCCCAAGAAATCAAGTGCAGGGCGATCGTGCCGGCCCAAATCGCAGTCAGCACTGCGGCGGCTTTTCCGCGCCGTCCCCGGTACAGATTTTGAGGAAAAGAGGGAGTTCCCGGCACAGCCACCGCAACTGGGAGCTCTGCTTTTGTTTCCGCGTCAAACACCCTGTCGCCAATGTCTGGTATAGCAAATACTTTGCTGAGCTTCGAGTGCGAGGTCAAACTCTTGAGCTCTTCTTGAGCTAAATCAGAGATGTCCAAGTTAAGCTCGCTGCGAGCGTCGTTTTCTGGCCAAGAACTCTCCTGCATAGGTTACTTGATTCAACCACCAATAGTTTTTGATTTTAGATATAAGCATCTACTGTATCAGTTTCTGGGCTTTTGTCGAAAGCGGACGGGAGGACAACCAGCGGGTTCGGTGCTTGTACGGCCCTGGTAAACGGGTACTGTATAGAGTATTTGGGTTGACTTTTGCTTGCGATCGACCTGGAATATCTGCTAGTTTTTTCAGGGGATCTAAACTATCTGTTAGTAATAATTGTCTGAGGTGGAAATATGTCTATTCCTCAACTCAAGCCAGCCGATGACAAAGAAGTGAAAGTCTACGCGCCTTTCTGTCAAGAGCCCAGGCGCAAGTTTTTACCGCACGCTATTGCCCTCTACAAGCTCAAAAGCTTGGAGGGGGCAAGAAAAATTGACGGCGGGGAGAGCGTGCCGTTTGTCGCTAGTTGGAATATCTCGTCGCTGCCGATCGACTTAACCCGCTGTCGGGTGTTGTTTGACGGCAATGCTGAACTCAGCTACGAAGTGACTATGCAAAGCTCTGAGTTTGTTAGTTGCTTAATTGAGGTTCTCCTGACTTTTCAGCGAACTCGTACCGTCGATTTTTCTAAAACGTTTTACCGCAAGCTGATGCGAATGGATGAATAACTTTCACCGCAGCCGCACTCCCAAAAGTCGGCAGTTGACAATCAAGCAATTTAATCCGGGGCCCCCGGATTGATTCGGGGATCGAGAAAAAAGCTCCTTGCTCCCGATCGCCAGCCCCCGGATTTATCAGTGGGCTTGCTTTCTTCAATTCTTTAATCTAAAATCTAAAATCTAAAATCGATTGACGGGCGCTATAAATGGCGCACCAATAGTGTAAAGCCACGACGGCAACATTACATGATTGGTGCGCCAGTCCTATTTGAGAAGCGGGATAGTAACTGAGTTCTTGGATCATTCTCAATAATCCCTTTGGGGGTCAGCACTTATCCCCATTGGTAAAGTAAATCTACTGAAGTTTTCAGTTGAGCGTGATACAGATTTCGCGTAGGGACTCAGACAAAGCCTTAGTCCCTACCTGTATTTCATCCAATTGAAAACTGCTGTAGTTGTTGTGGGACAAGCCCAAAAGCCTATTTCAGACATTGGTACTGTGCGAGTACGCGCGAGCGAAGCTATCGCCGTGAGGCGAATCGCGCCGTCCGATTTTGTTCAAATTTTGCGACTCGGTAGCTGAGAGGAAAGGGCTGCAGATCCGCTCAAGGAAACTCAATCTACAGCCATTGAACTGCGATCGGGCCTAGCATCGCAATCAGCCTTGGGGCTGCCGAAATTCCAGCCCACGCCGCCCGACAATTTATGTGTTTAGAAGCTATAATCCCGATTCTAAGCAGCTTATTGCTGGCAGTGCCACCGCTCAGTTAGAACGCGGGCGATCGCACTAATAATGAATAACTAATCATACAACCTATCCATTTTTAATTATATGCAAAACTGCTTAGGCAAGCACCGTACTCTCTTCCTATACAATCCTCTATTTAGCCACTAAAAAAACTATTTTCCACCCTCTAAGTAGGCTTTTAAGGTAAGGTGAACCATTTTTGCCGTGTTATTTTTACTCGATAAAATTCGAGGTTGATATCTCAGCTACGCAATCCCAATGCCTAAAAATATTACAATTAAAATCTGTTGTTAAAGGAATCATGGGCGATAAATACTTATCAAAAACTGCTGGTAAAACAAACAATTTAAAAACTGCTTTCCCAAAATCAAGTAAAAAGAATGGGAAGAAAAGGGTTGCGAACAGGTGAATAAAAATTTTCCGCAAAAAAACAATTTGCCCAAAAGCGACAAAATCGAGTATAATAGTATTGCCAAATTGAGTCGCAGTTCAGAAATACTGTAGAAAAAACTAAATTTATTGAAATAGACAGGTGCAAATTGAGGATTGAAGGCGTACCAAAATTGACTAAATATTTGCTGATCGGTTCCACAAAAGCTTACAGCGGCAAGTCGGCCATCGCCCTGGGGATGGCACTCGGACTCCGGGGAAAAGGACTGGCCGTCGCCTACGGCAAACCTCTGGGAACCTGTTTCAGCTCGCCCGGAGCTGGGATCGAGGACGAAGACGTGCGGTTCGCGGTAGAGACGCTGAATCTCTCAGAAAGTCAGATGCCGTCAACACTGCTTTATTTGGATGAAGAGACGGTTCACAAGCGTTTGCGGGGAGAAGACAAGACAGATTACCGCCAGTCTTTAGCGCAATATTTGCAAGCTCCCAGCGGAGACTTGGCGCTGTTAGAAGGCCCAGCTAATTTGGAGGAAGGCAGTCTGTTTGACTTGTCTTTGGCTCAAATCGCTGAGGCAATTGATGCCTCTGTGCTGTTGGTAGCCCGCCCGATCGATCTGTATGTAGACGATTTGCTGTCTGCTAAACAGCGTTTGGGTTCGCGGTTGCTGGGCGTGGTACTCAACGACGTTCCCTCGGACAAACTCGAATCCGTAACGGCGACTGTGCGGCCTTTTCTGGAGGCTGCGGGTATTCCAGTTTTGGGAATGCTGCCGAGAAGTGCTTTGCTGCGAAGTGTCAGCGTCAAAGAATTGGTGCACCAATTGAAAGCTGATGTGCTCTGCCGTAAAGACCGTTTGGACTTGATGGTGGAAACCTTGACAATTGGCGCGATGAATGTTAGTTCGGCTATGAAGTATTTCCGCAAAGCGAGAAATATGGCGGTGGTGACGGGGGGCGATCGCACGGACATTCAGCTAGCGGCTCTGGAAAGCTCGACTCAGTGCTTGATTTTGACAGGTCACTTGCCTCCTTCTCCCTTGGTGATTGGCAGGGCAGAAGAAATGGAAATTCCGGTTTTGTCTGTTGATTTGGATACCTTAACCACGGTGGAAATTATCGACAGCACCTTTGGCAGCGTGCGCCTGCACGAACCGATCAAGGTGGAATGCGTTACTCAGCTAATGGCAGAACATTTTGACCTTGAGGGCATGATGGCATCCTTGGGGCTGAGCGATCGAGTCCATTAAGAAGAGAGCCGGAGCTGAGGGAAGAAGGTATTCGGCAGAGAGAACTTTTTGTTTAAATAAATAAAAAGCTAAAATTCTTAAATTCTCAATTTTTCTTGAATTCTACCTTGAGCTCCGGCTGGCCAATGTCGGAAGACATTCTGCCTTCTGGCTTCCTCAAATCTCCCCATCCTCTAGTCTGATCCGGTAAATCAGCAATTCTTAACTTCTTTTTGGCGGCAATGGCTAGTGAGTCTGCTAAAATCCACAACGTAGTTTTATTTAATTTAATAAATTCTTTGAGTCAATCAATTGAGCTACCCAGAGTAGATGATTTTTTACAAGAACTAGCGGCGATCCAGCAAACCAGCTCCAAGCGGATTGCTCTTTTGGGTTCTCGCCACGTTCCTATTACCCACCAGCAGCTAATTGAGATGCTGAGCTACGCCATAGTTCTGGGAGGCAATCAGCTCATCACTTCTGGCGCTACAGGCACCAATTCAGCAGCAATTCGGGGGGCAATGCGAGCAGATCCTAATCTGCTGACGGTGATTTTGCCACAAAGCATGAGTCGCCAGCCTCGGGAGTCTCGCGACCAACTCGAACAAGTGATACATTTGGTAGAAAATCCCAAAAATGATAGCTTGTCTCTCCCGGAAGCAAGCGCCATGTGCAATCAGGAGATTATTTCTCGCTGCCAGCAACTGATATGTTTTGCTTTTCACGAAAGCCACACTTTGCTGAAAACTTGCCAGGATGCGGAGGAACAGCGCAAGGTGGTTACTCTGTTCTATTTTGATTGAACTGCGAGGCGGATGATGCTGTTGGGATTACCTGTGTCGGTTATTCTGCTTGATTGTATTGCAGCTGCTGCTGCGCTGGTTTACGCACCGTTTTTGGTGGTTGCGTTCGCCCGCTTGCAGCTAGGCTACGATCGAGCAGCCCCCCGCGCTATGTTTGAGAGGTTGCCTGCTTACGCTCAGCGGGCAACTTGGGCTCACCAAAATTCGTTTGAGACGTTTATGCTGTTTTCAGCGGCGGCTTTGATGGCTTTTGTGACGGGGGTAGATTCCGAACCGGCGGGTTGGGCTGCGATCGCTTTTACGATCGCCCGGTTGTTGTTTTCGGTTTTCTATATTCTGAATGTGCCGCTGGGGCGATCGCTCATGTTTGCGATTAGTTCTTCTTGCACTGTTTCTTTATTCTATTTCAGTTTAATGGCTGTTAACGGCTAATTTTCAGTAGTCATTGGTTATTGGTTATTGGTTATTGGTTATTGGTTAGTTGTTAATGCCCAATGCCCTGTTTCGCCAATGCCCAATGCCCAATGCCCTGTTTTGCCAATGCCCCCTTACCAATTACTAATTTATGGCTGCTAGTTATTCCTTTGATATTGTCAGCGAGTTCGATCGGCAAGAATTAGTTAACGCTGTTGACCAAACAACGCGAGAAATTCAAAGCCGCTACGACTTGAAAGATACCAAAACTACCGTAGAATTGGGTGCAGAATCCATTACTGTCAATACGGACAGCGAATTTACTCTCGACGCAATTCACACTGTTTTGCAAACTAAAGCCGCCAAGCGCAATTTGTCTCTGAAAATTTTTGATTATGGGAAAATTGAAGCTGCTAGTGGTACTAGAGTACGCCAAGAAATCAAACTGAAAAAAGGGATTGACCAGGAAGTTGCCAAGAAAATCACTAAATTAATTCGAGATGAGTTTAAAAAGATTCAAGGTTCGATTCAAGGTGATGCAGTGCGCGTTTCGGCTAAGGATAAGGATGATTTGCAGTTGGTAATTCAACGGTTGAAACAAGAAGATTATCCGATGGCTTTGCAGTTTACCAATTACAGGTAAATTTGATATTTTTTCGGGACTTCAGTCCTCATCCGTGGTGACGAATCAGGACTAAAGTCCTGACTAAAAACAAGTTTTGATCGACTTAATATTAAATATCTAAACCGATGACTGTTAAGTCGGGAGGATGTTCGACAACAAACTGGTAATATAACTCTTGCTTGGCTTGCGGAGGCAGAGACATTATCCATTCTAGCAGTCCCATTTCACCTGCTACTATCTTCGGATTAGTGAGAGTCGATCGCACTTTAATTTGTTCATTGCGGCTGACTGGCAATTGCTCTTGTAGTGTCAGGTGTACCTGCACCTGCCGCAGGTTAGTCACACTCAAACGATAGGCGTAACTCGTGCGCCGCTGATTGCCGATAAGTTTTTTATCTACTTGTCTTTCCACTAATTGCCGCTCTATTTTTAACCCTTCATCTATTCCTAAATTCAGTTTATATTCTTGGCCGGGGGAAACATTTTCTAACTGCACAGTGCCGACAAAAGTGTTGTCGCGAAAGATATTTGCTTTACCGGGAAGCAGAGTTGCACCCGTCAGCGGATTCACAACCACTGCTTGCAAATAGGCAAAACTGACTAAGCGCGGAACTGCAATATATTCAGGTTGAAAGGGATAATTTTCGCTAAAAATAGTCACTTTCTGCCTCGAACTGTCGCTGGGAATATTGGTATTTCCGGCTATTTGAAAAGAGACTGTGCCGCCTTCTCTGGATACTTGAGCTGTTGCTATTTCAGCTTCTATGCGCCGTCCTCCACCGCGGAATGAATTGCCTGCATAACCTTCTTCTAGGATCTCTTCTAGGTCAAATAAATCATCCTCTGACGAGCCCCGACCAGCGGGTTCCTTTAACTCGAAGATCTCGATATACCAAGGCTTTAGTTGTGGTGGGAGACTTCCCAATCCGGGTTTTGCTGTAGATAATGTCAGCGCTACTCCTGTCCAATCTTCGCCTGTATTTTGTTTGACATCGGCTAGGTAATGGAGATTAATTTGGTTGTTGGTGGTATTGACTCGCAAGTCGTAAATGGGAGTCCAAGATGCTCGCTTTACTACATAGGAAAGTTCTAGTTCAAAGTTGCCGCTGCCGCTTGGTTCTATGGCGACAATGATTTTAAAACTTTGCTGGGAATGGGGAGTCTTTACTTGTTGTAACTGGTGCTGTAAAGCTTGTATTTGATTGTCTAATTCGTGCTGTTGTCTTTCGTGCTGCGCGATCGCACTTACATATTTTAGGTAATTGGTTCCTAAAAAGTTGAGCATTTCGCCAGTTTCGTTTAAACCTACCTGCTGTTTGGCGATGCTGCTGGAAAAGAAACCGACGCTTTTTTCGCTTAAATCTTCGACAAATTTGAGTTGAATTCTTCGGGCAACTAACTTGTCTTTTATTGCCCGTTTTTGGGTTTCTAATTCTTGGATCTGTTGGGTTAATTCGGCGATGCCATCCGCTACAGGTTCCCTGCTAAACACTCTGTCGCTGCGTACTCCCAGCAATCGCACAGCAACTGTACCCGCACCCGTAGCCCTGACTGACTCTGTTTCGAGGGTTGCGGGGATAGATACGATCGCCAATTCTCGCTCGTTTCCCGTCAGAGATACCGTACCGCGGCGCGTCACCAAAGCGCGATCGGTGTAAACTGTAACTTCGGATATGCTAGTATCTAGTATTTTAATCGTATCAGAATTAAGTATTTCTGAGTCAGTCATTGCCAGTTGCTCCTATTTAATAACCGTTTAGTCGATCGAGCATTTTTCAAAGTAGTTTATTAATCAAACTCAGAAGTTATTGGATTATCTACAGCGGGGGAGGGCGGGTTTACGAGCTCATTAGTTTTATACATTGATGGTTGGTCAAACCCGCCCCTACAGTTTGATGTTCAAAATGGTAAGCTGTTGTTCATTTAAATTGCATATTTCGAGTCCCGATCAACAATCGTCAAATCCTCTCCCCCTCTCCTCTTCTCCCCCTCTCCCTCTCTAATACCATAGGCAATCTAGATGCAACACAGCTTAGCGCGGGGGTGGGCAGGTTTATAATATCGTTAATGTTAGGCATTGATAGTTGGTAAAACCCGCCCCAACGGTTAATTTGAGCTGACTGGTGCGATTCCTGCCAAATCCAAAATTTGAGGAATTAAATCTTCTCGTTTGACGGCCATCATGTGAACTCCTTGACAAATCTGCCGCGCTAACTTGACTTGTTCGGCCGCAATTTTTATGCCTTCCTGCAAGGGTTCGGGAGATTTTGCTAAACGATCGATCGTCTCTTGTGGGATGTGAACTCCCGGCACGTATTTTTTAATAAATTCAGCATTTTTAGCTGATTTAAACAAAAATATTCCCGCTAAAACTGGCTTGTTGCAGCCCGCAGCAACGTGGTGCATAAACTTATCCAAAACTTCAAAATCAGTAATTAATTGACTCTGAAAAAACTGTGCTCCAGCCTCTACTTTTTTCTCAAATCTACTTTGCAAACCCGACCAACTGGGGCATTGCGGATCGACGGCAGCACCGACAAATAAATCGGTAAATCCGTCTGTTAAAGGTTTGTCATTCCAGTCTTTGCCGCCATTCATTTTCTGAATGACTTGTAACAGTCGTACTGATTCCAAGTCGAATACACTTTTTGCTTTAGGATGGTCGCCCGCTTTGACGGGATCGCCTGTAAGTGCTAATACATTGCGAATGCCTAAAGCGTGGGCTCCCATGAGATCGGCTTGCAGGCCAATTTGATTGCGATCGCGACAAGCAACTTGACAAATTGGCTCAATTCCGTGCTGCACTAAAATCGCCGAAACTGCTAGGGGGCACATTCCCAGCACTGCGCGACTCCCGTCGGTGATATTAATGGCGTGCACTCGGTTTTTGAGGCGTTCAGCCATTTGAATTGTGTGAGTCATGTCGCCGCCTTTTGGGGGGGCAACTTCGGCGGTAATTATAAATTCTCCGGGGGTGGTGCAGGCTGTGCGAAAACGGTTCATGATTATTTGTCTGTTATGGGTTATTTGTTATTTGACAGTTGTTAGTTGACAGTTGACAGTTGTTAGTTGACAGTTGGCAGTGGTCATTCTTAACCAGTAACCAATAACAACTAACCACTAACAACTAAACAGGTAAAGAATAACCGAAAGCTGTCTTAACCTTAGTTAGAGTTTGATTAGCAATAGCTTCTGCTTGTTCTCTTCCACGACGTAGTACAGACTCTAAATATCCCCGATCGTCCATTATTTCCTTGTATTTATCCTGAATAGGTTTGAGGGCATTAATTGTCGTCTCTGTCAGCAAGGGTTTAAAATCTCCCCAACCCATGTTTTCACACTCTGTTGCTACTTCTTCCTTAGATTTGCCGGAAAGCAGGAGATAAAGTGTCAGCAAATTTCTAGCTTCGGGGCGATCGGGGTCGTCAAAAGTCAAACCGCGCACGGCATCTGTCTTGCAGCGCTTGATTTTTTTGGCGATCGTATCTGGCGAATCCAATAAATTAATTCGACTTTGTTCGGAAGGGTCTGATTTCGACATTTTGCGCGTGCCATCTGTCAAACTCATCACCCTCGCACCGTCAGTCCGAATTAAGGGTTCGGGAAGTTTCAATACTGGCTTTTCGGGTGTACCGAATTGGTGATTTAATCTGATGACAATATCGCGGGTGAGTTCCAAATGCTGTTTTTGGTCTTCTCCCACGGGCACTTTGTCGGCATCGTAAAGCAAAATGTCTGCTGCCATTAGCACCGGATAATTTAGCAAACCGGCGTTGACATTTTCACCTTGTTTAACTGCTTTTTCTTTAAACTGAATCATATCTTCGAGCCAGTTAATCGGCGTAATACAGTTGAGCAGCCATGCTAGTTCTGTGTGCGCCGAGACGTGGGATTGCACGAAAATAGTAGAATATTCTAAATCGATGCCGCAAGCTAAATAGAGTGCGGCGATCGTGTAAGTGTCGGAGGCTAGAGTTGCTGGATTGTGCGGTGCGGTAATTGCGTGCAAATCGACTACGCAGAAGTAATTTTCGTACTGACTTTGATTTTCTACCCAGTTGCGAATGGCACCGAGATAATTGCCGAGGTGAAGATTGCCGGTTGGCTGAACTCCCGAAAGAACGCGCTGTTTGCCCATGAGGAAAGAATAGAATTGAACTCACATTTCTATATTGACACGTTATTTTGATTTAAGATACTCTTGGTTGAAATTCGAGCGATCGGCAAGGATCTAAATCCCAGCCTTAAAAAGCTCGCTGTCAAGTGTCAACTGTCAACTGTTTTTCGGTTTAGTGCGCCACCAAGTGAGGCCGGCTGCGAAAAGAGCGATAGCAAAACTCAAGGCAAACGAAAATAGAAAGGGATGCCATTGCATTAAAATTGGGATTTGATGGTTTTGCACTGTCTGCAATACTTTGTCTGTGCCGCTGGAGGCTGCGATGCCGCCGGCTGCTAAACCGACGCCGATCGCCTGTACTGTGCTTTCTAGGCGATCGTCCCGATTTTTCTCTGCTATCTCGCTGTTGCGGAGTGCGATTTGGTTGGTGCGATCGCTCCTGGCTTGTTCTATTTCTACTATGCCGCGAATTGAGGCGATCGCCTGATCGATTAAGTTTGTTCCGTGTCGGAAATATCCTAAGTCTCCGGCAATTTGCGATCGCATATAAGGAGCCGTTTTTCTACTGAAGTTATTTAATATTGATAGTTCTTCCTTATCAATTACTAGTATATCACAAATTTTCGACAAAATGTCAGTGTAATTGTTAAGATTTAGCGCAATTGTATTGTCATAATCTTCGAGTTTCCGCAGCAGGCGAGTATAAGTTACTGCTTTGCTGAAGAGTTGCTTTAACTGTTCTTGAAATTCCTGCAATTGGGCGGAAGTTAATACAGTCCCTCTGGAAAATTGAGCCTGCAATATCTCCATATTTTTCTCAATGATGCGGTATTCGCGATCGAGTTCGCGGTAAATCTGGCGGCTGTCTTGAAAAGCTTTGATAATTTTGTTGCGGTAAAATAGTAGGTCGAGTATTTCTTCCTGGCAAGTGTTAAAATCCTTGTCGGTTTGTTTGTCGGAAAGCAGCCAGACAAGCAGGTGGCGGTAATTCGCAATATCGCTAATTGAACCGTATTCAAAAATCGGACTGCCAAATAATTTACCTGAACAGTCCAATACAGGTGGCGAGTCGCTGTGAAATAAGGCATCGCGACATTTATCGGCGAGGGGTTTGAGGGAATCTAAATTATTCAGTGAGTTTTCGGGAAGCCATGCGGTAATTAGGAGAGTTTGACCTAAAAAGTTATCATCGCCACTGATGAGTAAGGCTCGATTTGGGTTGAATTGCTTGATTAGATCGACATCTATATTATCAGCAGTGCCGTCTTCCGGGCAACCTATATTTAAGCATAAAGCATAGCTGTCTTGAATTTGTAGCGGTTGGGCAAAACCTTCTACGGGCGGATTGCTGTTAAATCGTAGTGCGACAGTTGGCAGCAAATCTTCGCGGTAGCTGTGGGAATTTTGCGGGAAAACTAGATTGTGTGTTAGCTGTTTATCGGTGAAGTGGGCGAGGATATTGTCGCAGTGTTTCCACAGAGGATTATTGCTGCCCTGACTGTCATTGTGCAGTTGGAAAGCGTATAAATAGACATTGGGGGCAGAAATTTTGTCGCTCATGTTATTGGCACGGGGGCTGTGAATTGGGGAGGCGTTTTTTGAGGCTTTCGGGTAACTCTGGATAGCGGTTTAATAGCCTTGGTTCTTGCTCTTCTTTTTTGGTGGGTTGGGGTTCTGGTTTTCTATTAATAATTGAACGGAGGGTATCTCTGATTTTAGGATATTTTTTGCACCATATCCCAATAGTATCCGCTACTTCCTCATCAGATTCATCAACCATCTGAGATATCATCTGGTTGAGGTTTGCTAAATCTTCTACTGCTCCCACCTCCTCTAATAATTCGGCTTTAGTCTCAAAAACTTGCAGAAATGCTGATATATAACGTTGGTCGTCATTCATGGCAGATTTTCTATTGTGTTAATTGAATTTGGAGATTTTTAGGATTTTTGTTCGAGCATTGTCTCTATGTTAATTCTATGATACCATCGGAGACAATTTAGTGTCAATTTTTTTAGGAGTTGCAAGCATTGACCGAAAGCATCTAGGATACAAGCCCCCGGATTCATCCGTGGAGAAATAAATAAAAAACGTGTATCCCATAAACAAGCCCCCGAATTTATCCGTGGGGTCAATGCTTCAATCTAAAATCTAAAATCTAAAATCTAAAATCGATTGACCTCAAGTGATGAAGTAATTCAAGGTGCGGGATTCACGGTCAAATCTAGTAAATTTGACTTCTTTTTTGGTCGCGTCACCTCTACTCCCACAAATACTAAGCTGTTCAGCATCTAAAACGCATATTGCATAGTATAATATGATGATATTTATAAAAAGTCAATGCCTACTAAA
>NZ_JAUBPT010000312.1:0-2871 GCF_036700905.1 Microcoleus sp. S13_C3
ATGACTAATGACTAATGACTAATGACTAATGACTAATGACTAATGACTAATGACTAATGACTAATGACTAATGACCAATGACTAATGACTAATAACTAATGACTAATGACTAATGACTAATGACTACCCAACGCACCTAGTAATTAGCAATTCCACCGCATCTGAAATAAAACACGACCCACCAAATTTATTGAGCACGGGTCTAATGTTTTCTGCAACTGCTGAAACTTGAGCTGGTGAACAAAAAGCAAGCACATAAATGTTATCCAGCGCCGTCATTGATGAATCACGGGAAACGTGATCCCTAGTGCTTTTTCCAGCCACATCACGAATCACCGAATAACCGGGTACGCCCGCTTTGTCTAAACCGTCTAAAATCTTGCCGAGTTCCACTGAGTGGGCTATGATTTCTACTCTTTTGACTGACTCCATCATCTCACCTCCAAAACATATTGATTCCGTATAGATACAGGGGAATGCCTACAATGATATTAAATGGAAATGTCACTGCTAAGGCAGTTGAAATGTAAAGACTTGGATTCGCTTCGGGAACAGTTAGGCGCATGGCTGCTGGTACTGCTATATAAGAAGCACTCGCGCACAATACGGCAAACAGCAAAGTGTCTCCCTGTGGCATTCCGATTAATTTGGCTATTACCAAAGCAATTACTGCGTTGACTATGGGAATTAGGATTGCAAAGCCGATCAGAAAAATTCCTGCTTCTTGCAAATCTTTAATTCTGCTAGCGGCAACCAGCCCCATGTCTAGCAAGAAAAAAGTTAAAACTCCGTAAAACAAGTCTTGAGTAAACGGACTCATAACTTCCCAACCATGTTCTCCTGTCATTATGCCCATAATTAGGCTGCCAATCAGCAGAAAAACTGAACTGTTTAGGAATGCTTCTTGCAACACTTCTGACCAAACTATTTCGCGTTTTCCTTCTTCCCCGCCAAATACACTGACTAGAATGAGACCAACTATAATTGCTGGGGATTCCATTAATGCTAGCGCGGCTACCATGTAACCGTCAAAGTCGATCCCCTGTGCTGTGAGGAAGGAGGTTGCGGTGATAAATGTGACGGCGCTGATGGAACCGTAGGTGGCTGCGATCGCCGCGGCATTGTAGGAGTCTAGTTTTACCCTCAGTATGAAAAAAGTATAAATTGGTACTAGCATTGACATCAGCATCGCTGCCAAAATTGTCAGGGCAACTTGCTGGTCAATTCCGCTTTTGGATAGTTCGACGCCGCCTTTAAATCCGATCGCAAACAGCAAGTACAGCGAAAACAGTTTGGGGATGGGCGCTGGAATTTCTAAATCAGATTTGAGAAAAATTGCCAGCATTCCCATGAAAAAAGCTAATATGGGTGGATTTAAGATATTTGACGCGACTAAACTCAAATCCACGATCGTTCACTCCCATTTCTTGCGTTTTTAATATTACTTCCCCAGTAATTGTGGCACGAGAATGGATAAATAGACCGATCGAACTTTTGACACCGAAGCTTGATTAGGCTAAATACCCCCAAATACGGCAAAGGTGCACAGTACGCACCGTACAACGAGTAAGGTGTGCACTGTGCACCCGCAGGCTAAGTATTGTTGTTTAACTAGGCCACTGCCAAATAAGACTCTAGGGCTTCGGAACCACCGATCAACTTGCCGTCGATAAATACTTGCGGCACAGTTGTAGCCCCAGTCATAGCCCGGAGCGATCGGGTTGTGATATCCCGACCCAAAACGATTTCTTCATAATCCAAGCCCTTTTGACTCAGCATTCCCTTAGCCTTAGCGCAGAAGGGACAGCCCATTTTTGTAAACAGCGAAACTAGCTTCGGCTTGGTTGCTGCGGAGTTGATGTAGTTGAGCATCGTCTCGGCATCAGACACTTTGAAAGGATCGCCCGGTTCCTCTGGCTCAATAAACATTTTTTCAACAACGCCATCTTTTACCAGCATCGAATAGCGCCAAGACCGCTTGCCAAAGCCTAAATCTGTTTTGTCTACCAGCATTCCCATGCCTTGAGTAAATTCGCCGTTACCGTCGGGAATTAACGTCACATTGTCTGATTCTTGGTCTTTGGCCCACTCATTCATCACAAAAGTGTCGTTGACGGAAATACAAACGATTTCATCTACGCCGTTTTCTTTGAAAACTTTGGCCAATTCGTTGTAACCGGGGAGGTGCGTTGACGAACAAGTGGGAGTAAAAGCTCCTGGCAGCGAGAAGACTACTACGGTTTTGCCTGCAAATATATCATCGGTGGTGACATCGACCCACTCGTTGTCTTTGCGAGTGCGAAAGGTGACTTTGGGTACTCTTTGACCTTCTTGATTCGTCAGCATGATTTTAAATTTTTGGGTACTTGGGTTCAATTCCTTTGCTTTTTATAGCGTACTCATAACGAGTATGAGTTGTCAAGGGCAGGCGAGTTTTTTTCTCGGACTTGGGCGCGCGCGAGAGCAGTTCATTGTCTTTGCGACAGCTAGCAGATTTAACTGCCAGCCGGGAAGTCCCTCGGTATATTCAGAGGGGACATATCTGAGCGCTGCGCGAAGTACCCCGAATGAATTACGCCCGCGTGATGGAAAGAAGCGTCGGATGTCGCGGACGGAAGCCGACAATTATTCTTTTATGTCCCTTGATAATCTGGAAATACTCTGGTAATATATTAGTAAGTGGGGGTGGAACTACCTCACTATAAAAAGCCTTTGTAAAAAAGCAAACAAGAAGCCTGCGGTCTAACGGTACTCCGTTGACCGTCAGGTTTGTTCACAACTTGCTGTTTAAGGAGCGCGAATTAAATAACTTACAATTTTAATTGTTATTGTGGGATGGGCGTCCCGCCCGTCCTTTTTGGACGGGCGGGA
>NZ_JAUBPT010000313.1:0-2870 GCF_036700905.1 Microcoleus sp. S13_C3
TTTTGGCAAACCGATTCAGTCATGGCATTGTCTAGAATACATAGATGATATTTTTTGTCAATGCGTAAGTCCTAGAACAGTTGCATCAAGTCGCGATCGAACTCAATATCAAGAAAATTCGCAAGTTAATTGCATAAATCCCGGCCGATCGTCCTGACCTCACCCACGCCCTCAACGATTTAGCCGATCGCCTGTGTTATGAAGACATCATTGCCCTAACCGTTCCTCCACCTGCCGATCGAGGCTAATTAAGGACTGCTGACTAATGACTTAACGCGCCACCTGCCGCATATATTCCCCCCACAACTGGGCGGCATTTGCACTACCTCCCGCAGTCGGAGAATTATCATCATTTCCCAACCAAACTCCTGTCACCAGTTGCTGACTCGGAATATAACCGACAAACCACAAATCTCTATTATCATTAGTCGTGCCTGTTTTTCCAGCTTCTCCCAACCCCAAAGCAGCACTGCTACCCGTACCTCCCCGCACCACACCTTGCAGCATATCAGTCATCGTATCCGCTACGCCTTCCGAAACTAACTGCCGATTGGCAATGCCATCTTTCTGATAGTCATAAATCACCCGGCAACTGTTAAAATCATTTCGATCTTTGCAATCGCTGCTGTCAATAATTCGCTTGATTACGTGGGGACGATTTCCCAAACCCCGATTGGCCAAAACCCCGAAAGCACCCGTTAATTGCAACACATTAACTTCACTTTCACCTAATACTAAACCCGGGTTAGAACGCAGCTCAGAAGTAATTCCCAAACGTCTGGCCATTCCCACTACATTGTCTAAACCGACATCTTGTGCTACTCTCAAAGCCACTGCATTTTCCGACTGTGCTAAACCCCGATACATATCCGCACTGCCGCTGGTTCTTTCGCAGCCGCTGTAACTTTGTCCGCCCCAAGAAAGGGGGTCGCAAGAATAAGTTTTATCGGGTGAGATTCCCCGCTCCAGGGCGGCTGCATAGGTGAAAATCTTAAATGTAGAACCGGGCTGTCTCAAAGCTTGGGTAGCCCGATTAAACTGACTTTTCAAGTAATCTACGCCCCCAACTAAAGCTAAGACTTCCCCGGTTGTACTATTGAGAGTTACCACGGCTCCTTGAGAAAAACCTGCACTTGCTCCCGCATTTTCAACAGCATTTCTGAGGGAAGTTTCCGCCAACTTTTGCAGCCCGGGATTCAAACCTGTTTCTACAATAAAATTGCCTTCTCTGGCTAATTGCTCCCCCAGCAAAAACTCCAATTCGTCAAATACATAACTGTAGAAATAAGGAGCGATCGTACTTTGCAGATATTGGCGAGCTTTGGGATTGATCTCAATTCGCGATCGCCTCGCGCGATCGGCTTCTTCCTGAGAAATCGTCCCCAGGGCCCGCATCCGTTCGATCACTCGATCGCGATACTGCACCGCCAACTGATAATTTTGAATCGGATTAAAACTGTTTGGCGCAGGCAAAATTCCCGCCAAAGTTGCGGCCTCTGACAAAGTTAAATCCTTCGCCGACTTCCCAAAATAAAACCGAGACGCATCCTCAAAACCGTAAAGGTCAATTCCCAAAAACACGCGATTTAAATAAGTCAGCAACAGCTCATCTTTGCTGTAATAAGTCTCCAGTTTAAAAGCAACTACCGCTTCCCGCAACTTGCGTCCCGCCGAATCTTGAGTTCCCACATAATCTCGGAACAAACTCCTCGCTAACTGCTGCGTCAGAGTGCTGCCGCCTTCTCGAATTCCGCCCCCGCGAACATTAGTTAAAAGTGCTCGCAAAACGCCCAGCGGATCTACTCCCAAATGCCAATTGTAGCGGCTGTCTTCGGAAGCAAGTACGGCCTTGGATAAATAAGGCGAAAAATCCTGCAATTGCTTTAATTCTAAGTGAGCGTTATTCTGAGGAGGACGCAGCGGAGTTTGCCCATCGCGGGCGTAAACAATCACGGGGCCATTGATACTTCTTGGCAGAGGCCGCACTTGAAACTTTGTCGATTCCATGCCTACCAAGACGGCAATCAAAGCGGTGATTCCGCTGACGCCATAAAAGCTGTAACGCACAAGTTGCACATACCAAGGCGGCGGATATACGAATTGAATTCTGACAGCGGCGGCTAGTTCCGGCGGCCCTAAAGTGAACACGTCTCCGTGGCGCAGGGACATACTTTTAACTCGCCTTTTGCCATTGTAAATGCCGTTTGTGGAGTCTTCATCTTTGATGACAAAAGGAGTCCGCCGCCGACTATCGCGCGACAGGGATAAGTGAACGTGACTGACAACGGGATTGCGAACTACTATATCTGAAGATTTGGACGATCGACCTAACAAATATCTATCGCCCAACAGCGGATAAACCTCAGCTTTAGCTGCACCGGCATCCTGTACCCACAGTTCGGGTACTTTGGCATTAGGTTTCAGCGCTAGCTGGTTAAAATTAACCTTAGCAATAGTCTGGACTGCTTGGGTAATTGCACCCAAGACGGTTTGAGGTTTGCGGGGCGGCGGCGGTGGGGTCATATTTCGCTGTGCACTACGATCGAGCGATCGGCTCTTGCACCATTCTACTCGCAACTTTTGGCTAATTTCACGATCTGCCCACACTTGATCGGCGATCGTCGGCTAGTGGCGATCGATTTTGGGGTTATTGGTGAACCCGGAAGGCCTGCAGTTGATTGAGCAAATCTCCACCCAACCACAACAAATCCCGATCTCACCAGGAAATTAAATTATCATAAATTGCCCAAAAATTAATACTTTCGATAACATTTATAGCGGTTCTCAAGGGTGGTGAGGTATGGGGTGAGTCCTATGCCTATGCCCTATGCCCTATGCCCTATGCCCTATGCCCTATGCCCTATGCCCTA
>NZ_JAUBPT010000314.1:0-2831 GCF_036700905.1 Microcoleus sp. S13_C3
TCGGGCATCGGGCATCGGGCATCGGGCATCGGGCATCGGGCATCGGGCATCGGGCATCGGGCATCGGGCATCGGGCTGGCAGTCAACTGACAACTGTCAACTGACAACAGTCAACAGTCAACTGTCAACAGTCAACTGTCAACTGTCAACAGTCAACTGACAACAGTCAACTGACAACTGTCATTTGCAGTTGGTTTTTTGTTAAAGTTTGTAAACTGTTAAGAGTGCTTTCTGCATCTAATATTTTTTCGAGGAGTCCCATGAAGCAACTTTTGATTGCTGAGCGCTTTTGCCTAATTGCCCACGTCTTGTCAATGGCTTTTGGATTGGCAGGCTTACTGCTGATTTTACCCCGTCCCGAATTGGTGATGAGTTTGCCACCAGCAGGGCAAACGCTATTCCAGTGGGGGATGGCTGGGGGTGGAGTAGTTTATATCATCTTTGGTGCTGCAGCGGTTGCTCTCTATGCCTTGCGGACGTTGGGTTGGGGTGCAACTCTGGGTTTTTTAGTGCCTTCTGTGTTTTTGTCCTTGAGTAGCGAGTTGTTGGGAACGAGTACCGGTTTTCCCTTCGGGCACTACCACTATTTGAGCGGTTTGGGTTACAAAATTGCAGGGCTGGTTCCGTTTACAATTCCTCTGTCGTGGTTTTATCTGGGACTGGTTTCCTATGTAATTGCTCGCGCTGGAGTAGCGGTTGGTAAAGGTGAACTCAACTGGGTACGCCAAATAGGGGCGATCGCCCTTGGTGCTTTGCTGCTAACTGCTTGGGATTTTGTACTAGATCCGGCGATGAGTCAAACTTCTGTGCCTTTTTGGGAGTTTGAGGAACTTGGGGCTTTCTTTGGAATGCCTTACCGCAATTTGGCTGGCTGGATGGGTACGGGGGCGCTATTTATGTCTGTAGCTGCTTTCTTGTGGAGAAAAACACCGATTAAATTAGAGCGATCGGAATTGGGTTTGCCCTTAATTGTTTATTTGGTAAACTTTGCTTTCGGAGCAATTATCACTGTAGTTTCCTTGGATTCTCGGTTCTGGTTCCCGACATCGCTAGCGGTGCTTCTGGGTGTAGTTCCGGCGATCGCGTTAAGCTGGATCGCTAAACCCGCAACAGGTGACGTAACCGAAACAATGCCGTCTTTGGAGACATCTGTTATCACGGCTGAAATTCCACCTCAGCCCGTAGGCGTTTTGCGTAAGTGAGTTGCTAGTGAGCAACCCCGGCTGATTTAGCAAAAATTTACACTAAATTTTGAGCTAGTTTAAAAACCCGGTTTCTTGTAGAAACCGGGTTTTTCAGTGGCGATTTTTTCATTCCCAATTCCTGTAATATGTTTGAGGTCAAAATTTTATTAAATTTTTAAATTGACACCAACCGTAATTCCCAATTCTTCAATTGAAAATCTAAAATCTAAAATCTAAAATCTAAAATCTAAAATCCCATGATCGCCCCTCACCTGTTTTCCCAAACGCTGACAAGTATCATCCCTGTCGCACTCTTGCTGCTGCAATTGCCCGCCGCAGCCCTTCTGATGTCGCGTTTGATTAAAGGCCCATCGCGCATCCCGCCCCTGGAACCGGATTCGCCGACGCTGGATTTGTTGGGTAGTTGTACTGCGGTAGTACCGACTTTGAACGAAGCCGATCGAATTTCGCCTTGTTTGGAAGGATTAAGCCGCCAAAGTTACGAACTCCGAGAAGCGATCGTGGTTGACAGCTATTCGGTAGACGGAACCGGAGATTTAGTTAAAGCTGCAGCACAAAAAGACCCCCGGTTTCGCTTGATTAACGACGATCCGCTGCCGGCGGGTTGGGTTGGGCGTCCCTGGGCGCTGAATGCGGGTTTTTTGGCAAGTTCCGAGAAGTGCGAGTGGATTTTGGGGATAGATGCGGATACTGTGCCGCATCCGGGTTTGATTGCGAGTTTGCTGAAGACGGCGGCGGCTGGAAATTACGATTTGATTTCGCTGTCGCCGCAGTTTATCCTCAAGTATCCGGGGGAGTTGTGGCTGCAACCTGCTTTGTTAATGACTTTGGTTTATCGGTTCGGGCCGACGGGGACTGGCGGGGATGTGCCGGAACGGGTGATGGCGAACGGTCAGTGTTTTTTGTGCAGGCGCGAGGTTTTGGTGGCATTGGGGGGCTATGAGGTGGCGAGGGGTTCGTTTTGCGATGATGTGACTTTGGCTCGCTATGCGGCTGCTAAGGGCTTTAAGGTGGGCTTTTTGGATGGGGCTAAGGTGTTGAAGGTGCGGATGTATGAGGGGGCGATCGAGACTTGGAATGAATGGGGTCGATCGCTGGATTTGAAAGATGCTGCTTCGGGCGGTCAAATTTGGGGCGATTTGTGGCTGTTGCTGGCGGTTCAAGGTTTGCCGGTGCCGATTGTGTTGTGCTATTTGCTGTTTGGTTCGCTGCCGCCGGTTGGTGTTTTTCCGCACTTTTGGCTGTTGGGATTGAATGTATTTTTGGTTGCGGTGCGATCGGCTTTGTGTTTGGCGATCGCACCTTCTTACGATACAACTGGGGCATCGGGTAAATGGCTGTTTTGGCTGTCACCTTTGGCCGATCCGTTGGCGTTTTTGCGAATTCTAATTTCTGCTTTCAATCAGCCTACTCAGTGGCGGGGCAGAAAGTATGAATAATCGTTAAATTTTTGCTAGACATTTTAAAATTGGTAGAAGTGCGATCGCCCTTTTGGATCGAATGGGCGATCGTACTTTTTTTGATTTCCTAAATCAACCGGAAATTAGCCGATGTAATCGAATTGGCACTCACTCCAATCATCACACCTAACTCCTCTCCTGTCAAGACATTTTTGATGAGAGTTCC
>NZ_JAUBPT010000315.1:0-2791 GCF_036700905.1 Microcoleus sp. S13_C3
CTAAGTGTCGGTTTTCCCCAAAAGCGGCGCACCTTATCATACTTTTGTATATTTGCAAAATCGGGATGCTCCCGGTTCCATCCTGCTGAATCCAAATTTTATTGTCCATAATATCCAGGTGCAAAACCGGGCCATAAATTCGCCGGTGATTGCGCCAGCCCACATATACTAATTGATAATGATCGCGCTCGGTATCAAAGATAGTTTGAGCCTGAATGCGCTCATCCCAAACAAGACTAGCGTGTTGGGAGAGCAGATTTTGGATGTGCTGCCTATAAAGGTCTACATTTGCCATTGTGCGATCGCCTCCTGCTCTATATCGTAAACAATTAAATGAATTTGGTTTTGTTGAATTAAAGACTGAATAAACCCCATTGTAAAAAAACTCTCGTAGACATTGCTGGGTACTGCTAGGTATAAAAGGCGGTCAGTTTCTTGTTGTTGCAAAGCTGCTCGATAACTAATGAATTGTCCTAATGCTGTGTAAAACTGGGAAATTTTGGAGGGGCCAATAAAGCTTTTGATTTCAACGGCAATTTTTTGTCCGTCTTTTTCGGCCGCAACCACCCTTTCGGCACCCAAGTCGATGTAAAGTTCGAGAGTTCCTGCTTGTAAAGTGTATGGATCGTGAGTAATCTGCCATCCATCTTTCTGGAGAGCGATTTTAACGACTTCGTGAAAGACATCTTTAGCAGACATAGCTGTACTGACTCGTTGTGTTTAATATCTTCGAGAGTTTTATTTCAAGTATATACGCTATTCATTTGAAAACGATGTTCTCGGGCAGCGCCACAAAACTTTGCCCCTCGGCCTTTTTTAGATCAGAAGAAGCCTTTCGTCCAAATATGATTGTGCAGCCGACATAGTGTTGCGCCCGACGACTCGAACATATCGGCTTGCTCTTAGTGCAGGAGATACACCTATGCTGCTATGAGAGGAAGCCTTTTTTGGATGTGGCGAAAAATGTTTGCTATTGGCTGCCGGAGAAACAAACTTATCTCTCCGGCATCATTTAATTACCAGTCGATTTTTAGCTCGCAGTTTTTGTTGCTGCCGTTGCTGCTACCATTGCTGCTACCATTATTTGTGTCGTTGTTGCTACGGTTGCTGCTTTCGAGAGGGAATTGGAAGTTTAATGCCAGCAGTTCTTGCTCAAGAATTGACTTTCGGTCTTGGACTTTTTTGTCTCTCACAAGTCGCAGAGCGTGGATTATTTTGTCGAGCGTTTGATAGCTTGTTTGTTGAAAATTTAGTACAAGTGTTGTTTCCTTGCCCATGATGTACAGTTCGTTTTCTGTTTGGTGGACGCAGGTTAAATTATTGAAGTAATAGGTGTAGGTTGGCGATAGTTCCATTTTTTTTTCCGATGCTTTATTCTTGGGCGCGACAGCGCTCATAAATTTGTTTTTTCGTCAATGTTAGTGAGTACGATAAAATGTATAAATAATTTATTTTTACCCATGTTGACTCACAAATTATTTGAGCAAGCACGGCCTCAATTTACTTAATAGTTACGCCAAAATAGTTGATAACTACGTTAAAAAAGCTGTCAAAATTAGTGGCATCAATATCAGGAATTGGTATTCCTGCCTGGTAAGAATAATTGGGCGGATAAAACGGTTTACCCACCGTTATCAAAACCCTGAGATGCCAGAACTACCCAGTAATTTATGTCGCAACCAGGAAATTTGTTAGCTAGCGCTTTTATTTAATAAAAATCAAATTTTTAAGTGGCAATAACTAATCCAGTTCAATTTCTTGGATGCGCTGTTTATACTGTTGGTTATTTTGTTGTTGAGCTTGCTGTTTTTGCTCAATTAATTGTATCCAAATATCATTCCAACTTGACTGTGGACTGACAATTTCTGCATTCGGTAGCAGCTCGCTTGCATTTCGAGCGAGCATATAATCTTCTGCCATCGCTATAATAACGCTATCGAGTTCTTGTAAGAATTGTATAGGCAGTTGTGAAGCTCGTTCAATTCCTAGGTAAATTGTGGGTGGTGCTGTTGTAGAGTTATCCTGTTCAATAAGCAAAATTGAAAGGGCTTCGATTGGGTTACAAGCAATCACAGCTCGCTCAATTTCTCCAGTAGTGGCTACCCAGAAAGCAGCTTCAGATGATAGGGGATGGGTTGTAGTAAAGTTGCCCAATTCATCTAGGACAAAAGCGAACCGGGCTTCTCCCTCAAGCGTCCGTCCTGTAAAGACAGCCTTTTCTGAGCCGGCATACAGCCAAGAATGAGAGTACAATAAATCGAGTAATTCTAAAGGTAAACTGTACTCAATGGCGAGATGCGAGCGCACTTTTTGCCACTGAGTTTCATTCCTTTCAGGCAGGATAGACAGTTGTAACTCTAACTCATTTGCTGTTGCTGGAGTTGCAGGCCTGGTTGTATTTAGCTCAGATTGTGACAACTCTAACTCATTTGCTGTTGCAGATAGGGTTGCTGCTAGCTCGGCTTCTGACGACTCTAACTCATTTTCCTCTGCCTCACTAGGGGCGTTCGCTAAGTGTTGTGGCTGCATTAAAGCGTCAATTAGGGCGTTATCTCGCCCTTTGTAATAGCTAACGCCTCGATGCTTCTGCAATCCACAAAAAGTGTAGGCTTTACCCAACTGAGTGCCACTTAAAGCGACCCCATCTAAATTGTAAGAAATGCCTTTACTGAAGCCGATTCCAGTTCGAGTCAATCCGACTTGTACCTCTACGGCTTGTTGCTGCAACCGCTCAACGAATTCTGGCATACTTGGGTTGTCTTGGGTAACTTCATCAATTAGGTCTTGCAAT
>NZ_JAUBPT010000316.1:0-2746 GCF_036700905.1 Microcoleus sp. S13_C3
AAACACAATGGTACACCGCATATTTGTCTATAAGTGTATCATTTTGTCTATTTATTCGCTACCTAGGGACTAGCTCTTTTTTTCCGGGGCGCGGTGCGATGGCTACGCCCCGGCTTACGCCTACGAACTTCTCGATCTGAGCTTGATCACCCAATCCAAATCTTAGCAGGTTTTCATCAGCAAGTTCTGTCAAATCTGGTGTCTGAATTGTGACTATATAATACCCTAAATTGCGCCGTTTTTACACAAAATTTCTAGATATTTTTTATTCACATCAGACCCGTGCTAGAGAATTTTATTTTTACAACCTCTGAATAGATTTTAATCAAACTAATATAACATAATTTCTCCCCTGTCTGTTAGCTACATCACACACTTGTACAAAACCTTAAGATAGGATAGTAGAGCGATAAGCTTTTAACGCTACTAGGGTGCTAATATTATGAATTATTTGCTAAGTTGGCCTTGTGGCTGCTGCGACGATTGGAAAGAGAGTTCCGAGAGTGCTGTGGTACTCAGAAACGGGCAGCGCATTTGTCAGTTGTGCTACCAGCGCAAATACAAGAATCAGAAGCTATTCGCCAGACGCAGGCGAGCAGACATATCTGTATCGCGGCAGACAGTAACAGAGACGGTCGCTTATTCATAATGCGCGAGCCTTTGAATAAAGCCAAGTATTTCGACAAACTCGCATCAGCGGGGGGAATTAATAATCCACAAAAAAAGAAGGAATTTTGTCATCAGTCATCAGTCATCGGTCATTGGTGATCTGTCACTAATTTCATTATTTATCATCAGTCACTTGAAAAGCAGGTAACAGATTTTAACTTAAAAAACTAATGACTGACGACTAATGACTAATGACTAATAACTAAATGATAGTTCCATCAGGAATCGTGGCATTTTTCAGAACTACGACAATGCCGCTGCGGATGTAAAAACCTTGGTTTTCGCGGTTGGCTTCTTCCACTCGGTCTTTATTAATTATTTGAACATTGCGGCCAATGCGGGCATTTTTATCCACAATCGCGCGGCGAATTGTAGTATCTGCACCGATACCGAGGGCGACGCCGCCGCTGTCCAAACTCGAATGCCGTTCGGCGTCGGGTTCGTAGAAGTCAGCACCCATCACCAGGGTGTCTTGAATCGTACATCCAGCTTCAATGCGCGATCGAACTCCCAACACAGAATGGTCGATCCGGCACTGTTTGAGAATGCAGCCTTCAGCAATAATCGATTCAGTCACGTGAGTATCTAAAAGCTTAGTCGGCGGCAAGAAACGCGGGCGAGTGTAAATCGGCGCATTTTCATCGTAGAAACTGAAAGGCGGCTGAGGCTGTTTTGTCAGAGCCAAGTTAGCCTCGTAAAAAGCCTCAATGGTTCCGATATCTTCCCAATAATCGTCAAACAAATAAGCTTGAACGTTGTGGTCTTTTGCATTATTCGGAATAATCTCTTTACCAAAATCAGTTTGGTTGGGAGATTCTTTCAGAAGTTTAATCAGAACTTCTTTTTTGAAGACGTAAATCCCCATCGAAGCAATGTAAGGACTTTCCTGAGCCTGCTGCGCTGTCAGTCCCAGTTTAGTAGTATCTACCTGCATTTGTTTGAGCGCATCGCCTTTTGGCTTTTCGCTGAAAGAAACAATGCGGCCGTTGTCGTCGATTTTCATCAAACCAAAATCCGACGCCCGCTTCTCGTCCATTGGCAACACCGAGAGGGTGATATCGGCATTGGTTTCGCGGTGTCTCTGCACAAACTTCTGGTAGTCCATGCGGTAGAGGTGATCGCCCGAAAGAATTAAGTATTCGTCAACGTCCCACTCTTCTAGCAGCCAGAGATATTGGCGAACTGCGTCGGCTGTCCCTTGAAACCAGTTGGGGTTTTCCTGAGTTTGCTGGGCGGCGAGCACCTCGGCAAATCCCTCGGTGAAGCCGGAAAACTGGTAGGTGCGAGCGATGTGACGGTTCAGGGAGGCCGAGTTGAATTGGGTGAGGACGTAGATTTTGACTATTTCCGAGTTGATGCAGTTGCTGAGAGGAATATCGATGAGGCGATATTTGCCTGCGAGGGGAACTGCGGGTTTGGCTCGCAATTTGGTTAGGGGGTAAAGGCGGGTGCCTACACCGCCACCGAGGATGATGGCTAAAACTTTTTTCAAGGAACTTTCTCCCTAGGGTCGATTAACTCTCCAAGTACAGTGTCGGATGGTGAGGGCTTCTTGACAAGGGGGGGGAGCAAGGAAGTTTTGAGTTTTGAGTTTTGAGTTGAGTCGCTTACACAGAAACCGGGTTGTTTAATCCAAATACTTCTTCAAACCCTCAATAAGAGTTAAAAAATCCGGTTTAGGAGAATTGGAGTGTGTGCGGGGCTGGAGTTAGGAGTTTTGAGTTGTGAGTTAAAATACCCATCAATCCATAATGGATATTTAAAAAAGTTTTGAGTTGTGAATTAAAATACCCTTCAATAAATAAAGGCAGTTTAAGGAAAGAATAAGGTTCGGGGTTTTGGCTGTTAATAACAAGTTTTTTGGGTAAATTCCCCGTTTTGGCAATTTCTCGATCGAGGCTCATGGCGCTGTTGTTCTTTTTCAAGGCAGGTCGATCGCACCGCCACGCCCACTGACAATCAAGCATCCAGGATACAAGCCCCCGGATTCATCCCGAAAGCCAGGGTGGATTAATTGTCCCCAAGTAAATTATAATAGTCGAGCGCGCTCGGATGATCGTCCGCGCGCGCTCGACGA
>NZ_JAUBPT010000317.1:0-2738 GCF_036700905.1 Microcoleus sp. S13_C3
TTACAACATCAGGGGGATTTACAACATCAGGGGGATTTACAACATCAGGGGGATTTACAACATCAGGGGGATTTACAACATCAGGGGGATTTACAACATCAGGGGGATTTACAGTGACAACATCAGGTGGAGTTGGCTCCGTTGGTGTCGGGTCGATCGCGTCATCAGTTGAAAACACAATATTACCAACACTACTAGAACGGGGAAACGACTGCGATGTAATGGTTGATTGTCCCGTTGTAATTGCACCCGCCGTACCGTTGCTAGCAGCATCCCCCACCACAAACGGTTGAATCGGCGTCCCTCCATCTCCCCCAGCGTGGACAATTGTAATTTTGCCACCACCTGTGCCGCCCGCAGTAGAAATGCTAGCAAATCCCGTCGGGGAAAGTTGGGTGGAAAAAGTACCAGTAGCGCGGAAAAAATTGCCTGTTATTGCTGTGACATCGCCGCCGGTGCCGCCTGTACCGCCTTGGGCATTGATAAACTCTACTTGAATATCGCCGATCGGATCTAAGAACACATTGCCGGCATTTCCGACTATACCGCTAGAGTTAATTTGTCCCGCCGTAATTGAAGTTATCGCCTTAACAGTTATGTTGCCGCCACTGTCTCCCGATGTATTCAAATTGCCTGCGGTGAAATTGTTACCGCTTGTAAATAGAATTTCTCCGCCATTAGTAGTAATATTTTTAACACTTATATCGCCCTTGGCAGTAATATCGACTTTGGCGGCGGTGACATCTCCCGATAAGTTGACTTTTTCCGTGTTTAGTGCTGTCAATTGTTGCGCGTTAATTGTCGAGTTTCCTGTCACATTGCCAGCATTGTCGATCGCCAAATTTCCTAGCTTGCTGGTGGCCCCCACTGAACCGTTGAAAGTGATGCTGCCGCTACCGGAGGCTAGAGTTAAGTTGCGGGCATTAATGCTGTCACTGTCGATCGCACCCAAAGCAATATTTCCCCCTGCGGTACTAAATATCGCATCCTTTGTCAAAACCAAAGCATTGCTAATATTAATGTTGCCGTTATTAGTCGTAATATTTCCGCCTATTTTAGTATTTAAAGCCGTAATGTTAAAACCAGAATTGCTTTTAACATTCCCGATAAATTCCGCATTGGGTGCAGTAACGTTCAAAACAGATAATGGCGTTGTTTCGCCGATATTCCCTTGCAGCAGCACATTACCCTTCGCGGCATCTAAGCCCAACAAATGATTGCCGTCGATCGCACCTTTTATATTAATACTACCAAGTCTGCTTTTGAGATTAACCGGGTTTCCTAGTTGAACGTTGCCCGTCAAATCTATATTATTAGTTGTATTGATGCCATAGTTCAAATTAATTCTTGAACCTTGGAGAGCAACACTGCTGTTGTCAAGTCCGGTAATAGTGCCATCAAGTGCGATCGTACCGGTTCCGGTTTGAATATTTACTGGATCTAAAAATGTGAGATTATAGGGAATACTAATATTGGCGCGGCTATCCGATCGCCCGATCGCGATCGAGCTAAATCCATTTTGAATCAAATTAAGTTCCGATGCAGTCAAATCTAAAGCGCTAGTATTGTTATCAATTCCGCCAACAACAATATTTTGTCCGGCTGTTGCGGGTTGCAGCGTTAGCGCACCCGTACCGGAAACATACCCCGAAAAATTAATTTCCCCTGCTGTTAAATTCAGCGGGTTACCACCTGCAGCTAAAGTAGAACCGAAAGCAATTGTTGCCTCTCCCACTGTAAAATTTACCGGAGCTTTTAATGTCACTGGATTCCTAAAACTAATGTTATCATTAGTTGTGGTGATATTTCCGCTAACCGCAACATTTCCCCCGCCATTTTGAATAAAGGCACCGTCTAAGTTCAGGTTTTTCTCAATATTGAGATTCACCTTATTAGTAATTGTGAGCGTGCCGTCATTGGTGGTTGTTACAGTTCCTTTGAGATTAACATTCTCAGCAGCAATACCGAGATTTCCAGCTACGTCAACTGTCTTGTTGAAAGTAATGTCGGTGCCTAAAAACACCGAGTTTGGGGCAACAGTCACTGCATCTGCATAAGTTTGACTGCCGGTTGTAGTCACATTGCCGCCTAAAGATATTTTGCTGTTGGCAGTTAAACTTGTGAGAGGAGTTGTTTCGCCGATCGTACTTTTGAATGTAACATTACCAGCACCCGCATTTACAGTCAAGTCGCTGCTGCCGTTAACAGTATCGTTGAAAGTAATGCTGTCACCTGAAATAATCGGATTATTGGCAACAGTGACAGCATCTCCATAAGTTTGACTGCCAGTTGTAGTGACATTTCCCTTGACTTGAGTTGTGCCGCCAGCATCTGTCGTCAAACTCGCGGCATTGACTGTTTGATTAAATGCGGTTGTGCCTGTAGAGTTAGCGGTAATATTTCCTAATGCCTGGGTATTGCCAACTGCACCATTGAATGTAACATTACCAGTACCCCCATTCAGAGTTAAATCGCTGCTGCCGTTAACAGTATTATTGAAAGTAACGCCACTGCCTGAAATAATCGGATTATTTGCAACAGTCACAGCATCTCCATAAGTTTGACTGCCAATTGTAGTGACATTGCCATTGACTTGAGTTGTGCCACCAATATCTGTAGTCAAACTCGTGGCATTGACTGTTTGATTAAATGCGGTTGTGACTGTAGAGTTAGCTTTTAAATTGCCGATCGCATTTGTGGGATTACCAACTGCACCATTGAATGTAACATTACCCGCA
>NZ_JAUBPT010000318.1:0-2709 GCF_036700905.1 Microcoleus sp. S13_C3
AATGCCTCGCAAAATACGCGCTAGAGCCAGCACACGAAGCAACTTTCCATGCTCAGAGTTATGGGTTCAGAACAGGAGTGCGATTCGTTGGGTAGAAACTAACCCTGAAATGGGTAGAGGATTACCCGCAAGCTACACAAGAATCTTCTCCCAAAGGGAGAGGCTTCGCCAAGACAATTTGATAGTCATGTGGGTGAAGTAAGTATCCTAGAAAACTAAGTCCCACCCTCCAGGTGCAGGAGTGAAAGCACACAGAGCGCAGTCAAGAATTGCGTCCCCCAGGGTAGCGACTAGCCATCAATCCCGCTTTGCGGGGGTGAAAGGTGTCAATACTGGAAGCCTAACCTGGTAAACACCGAGCAAGAGTTCATGAGTAGGAATACAAAGGTACATTTGAACCATCGTCATGAATAACCAGCGAAATCAGGCTGTTTACGTTGGGAGTCCCAAAATGGGCAAGGATAATGGGGAGTTGGCAAGTTCCTGGTTGACCAACAAGCACTTCCTCTAAACCCGGTGGATAGTACCGCTCTAAAAACTCAAACAATGACTATCAGAAACGAAGTAACCTCTCGTCCGTTCTCAGTCTTCAATGATTGAGTAGGTGCTAACTAATACGAAGAGTAGGCAAGATTGATTCAAAAGCAAAACGCCTGACTGTAATGGTGAGGATAGGCAGACAGAATCACGGTGATTTGGAAAATAAAGCTTCCAGTAGCAGTAAATATGTCTAATACGAGTTTAAAGACTACGGTGGAATGGCGTTCTATTAACTGGCGAAAGCTAGAACGTAGAGTGTATAAGCTGCAACAGAGAATTTATCAAGCCTCTCAACGTGGCGATGTAAAAACATATCGCAGACTCCAAAAAACGCTGATGAATTCTTGGTCAGCAAGAGCGTTAGCGGTTCGTAGAGTTACCCAGGATAATTGCGGCAAAAAGGCAGCAGGTGTAGACGGCGTTAAATCGCTGACTCCTAATCTCCGTCTTGCCTTGATAAATCAAATAAAACTGGGTTCTAAGGTCAGCCCGACTAGGCGTGTATGGATTCCCAAGCCTGGACGTGACGAGAAGCGACCTTTAGGAATACCTACAATGGATGACCGCGCCTTGCAAACGCTTGTCAAACTGGCATTAGAACCAGAATGGGAAGCGCGATTTGAACCAAACTCATACGGGTTCAGAGCCGGAAGGTCATGTCATGATGCAATCGAAGCAATCTTTAACTCCATCAGGTATAAACAAAAGTTTGTACTTGATGCTGACATATCGAAGTGTTTCGACTGTATCGACCATGAAACACTGCTTTTAAAACTGAATACATCTCCCACCATTCGCCGTCAAATTCGTGCATGGTTAAAAGCGGGGGTGATGGATGGTAAGCAGTTGTTTCCTACATCTGAGGGAACGCCACAAGGCGGATGTCTTTCGCCGCTTTTGGCAAATATAGCCCTCCACGGGATGGAAAACCGGATAAAAAGCGCCTTTCCTAGTGGCACAATTGTCAAGAAAGGTCAATACGCTGGCTATCAGCCAGGAGCTACTTTAATCAGGTACGCCGATGACTTCGTGATTCTCCATGAAGACATAACCGTTGTTCAAAGATGCCGGGAAATAATCTCGGAATGGTTAATGGGCATAGGCTTGGAATTAAAACCCAGTAAAACTCGGCTGACGCACACTCTTTCAACTTTTGTTGAGGAAAAGCCAGGATTCAACTTCCTTGGATTTAATATACGTCAGTTCCCCAAAGGGAAACACCATACAGGTAAAAATACGAAAGGGGAATTACTCGGTTTTAAGACCATCATTACCCCAAGTCAAGAAAAAGTGAAGGCACATTATGACCGTCTGTCAGATGTAATTGACTCCCATAAGTCAGCACCGCAAGCGGCGCTAATTAAGCGACTAAACCCTATCATTAGGGGTTGGGCTAACTTCTATTCGACTGTCATAAGTAAGGAAATCTACGCTCAGTTAGATGACCTAGTGTATCAAAAGCTTGTCTCTTGGGCACAATTCCGCCACCCAAAGAAATCAAAGGGATGGGTGTCAAAGAAATATTGGCACTCCATAGGCGATGATAACTGGGTATTTGCAACCACTGAAGTTGGGAAAAACCCACTTCGGTTACTTGACCATGCCCGCATTAAAATAGTGCGTCATGTAAAAGTCAAAGGCAAACTGTCCCCATTTGACGGGAATCTGGTTTATTGGAGTACAAGAATGGGCAACAACCCAGAAATGCCTACAAGAGTCTCATCACTCTTGAAATGGCAAAAGGGAAAATGCGCCCACTGTGGATTGTTTTTCCGTGAAAACGATGTGATGGAAATTGACCATATTATCCCCAAATCGCAAGGTGGAAAGGATGATTATAAAAATTGGCAACTTCTACACAGACATTGCCACGACACAAAGACTACCAGTGATGGCAGTCCTGGCAGAAAATCTGGCTGTAACAGTGCCGAGCCTAAACCACCCTCCGAACTGAATTGGCTTTGGGATGAGGATATGTTGGTAATGAGGAATGCGTGACAAGCACCAAGTCACTGAGGAGCCGTGTGAAGAGAAATTTTCACGCACGGTTTTGGAGAGCGGCGGCTCTCGTGAGAGGGTCGCCGACTTTAATAGGTCGGCGCACGACGCGCAGAAAAAACTGTTTCATAATCTACGCTCTAACAGCAACGGAATAGAGAAACGGGTTAT
>NZ_JAUBPT010000020.1:0-73233 GCF_036700905.1 Microcoleus sp. S13_C3
AAAGGTTTCATCCTATTTTACCTTTTTTGGTCTACCCCCTTGACAATTTGCACTTTTTCTTAACTTGTCACAAATGCAAATGGGTACAGGAGAGTTTTTGAAACATGGGACTTCTACTCGGTAAGTTAAAACCGAATTTTGCAGCCGGATTTGATATAAAATAGGAGGGCTCTATCAATTAACCTTCCGCTTGCATTTCTTCAATGTCAAACCAGCTAACTATCACTCCCGCTAGGGGAATCGCCAGAAATATGCCTAAAAGTCCTGCTGATCTTGCTCCGACTAACAGTGCAAAAAATACCACTACCGGATTCAGGTTAAGGGAATTTTGCATGAGTCTCGGATGAATAAAGTTGTCTTGAATTTGCTGCAAAACAATGCAAGCTGCCAATACTTTTAAAGCTAGCCACACATTTTGAGACAATACAATAAAACAAACTAAGCTAATTCCCAGCGTCGCTCCGATCCCTGGAACTAAATCAAACAATCCGATAATAAAGGCTAAAATCAAGGGAAATTTTACATCTAACAGCAGGAAGATTAAAAAACTTGCTGTTGTCAAAAATAACATTAACAGGATTTGTGCCTGAAAAAATCCTAAAAAGTTTTTCTCTATGGTTACACTTAAACGCCTGTGCAGGTGTCGGGGTATAAATTTGAGAACTAACAGCCACAGCCTCTCTCCATCAAGTAACATGAAAGAAGCCACTACCATAATTAATATTAAATTCAATAAGTTGGTTAAAAATACTTGTAAAAAAGCAATACTCGATACAACTCCAGCTAAAGCTTGATTTCGCAGTTGTTCCTCAATAACTCGCAGGTTAACTTGCAGGTTTCTTGCCCGCAAAAATGCTTCGATGCGCTCGGACAGAGGCGCCAGAGCATTCACAAATTCAGTCATGCTGTCAATTAATTGCTGCCCTTGAGATAAAAGAGTGACGCCTACGGTGACGGTGAGGCCGCCAAAAACTAAAATGGTGAGCAGGACAACGAAGGCGACAGCTAAACTTCGCGGTAAAAATCGCTGGAGAGTTCGCACCGGATAGTTGAGCAAAAAAGCCACGAGTGCAGCAATCGTGAAAACCGCGACTGCAGTTTCAAAGTAAGCTAAAAGTTGCAGTCCAGCCCAACCTGAAGCAAATAGAAGCAAAAACCGGACTAAGGCTAAATTGCTTAGCATATTCCAAAAATTGGGAGGGGTTCTTTCTTGCTCTTTCACAGGGATTTTTAGGGGTTAATATTATAGCTCAAAAATATTGCAGAGTCCTCTTTTAGGATCGCACCCAAGATATATCTGTGGCTATCCCCCTCAAGGCAGAAAACAGATGTCGAAGGAAGAAGGAAGTTCGGCAACGGATTGTGTAACGGATTTAACGGATAGAAGGAAGTTCGGCAACGGATTGTGTAACGGATAGAAGAAAGAAGGTAGAAGGAAGAGGGATCTCTTCGGCGAAGCCGATCGGGTAAAAATAAGGAGGAAGCCACAGGGGAGAAGGATGAAGGCAGCAAGCAGTGCTTTATCACTGCTGTTTGGGGCAGGGGTGGGTTCTCTTCACCATAAGTTCGATCGCCCCCAATACCGAATCAAACACAAGCGCGATCGCACAAACAGCCTTTCTGACTCTAAAACCGCCTCGGAAACTCTTTGCCAGGGGAGTATTTGTCCTGGCAGGCCCCCAACTAGGAAACAAAAGCTCAAACAAAGCTGGCGCCGAAAAACCCGGTTTCCGTGCCAGTGGCGAAAAATTTCAACTCTGCTCCGTGGAAGATAGTTTGACATACTCACCGACGTGAAGGTACGGTGATTCTTAAGCCTCGCGACTTAAGTTTCTGCTTCTTGGCAACTGCCTCCACCCTCAAAGAGTTTTGGTCTTATGTTCGCTCCACAGACTAACCCCGCAAGCCCTGCGGTTTTTACGTGTCGAATACCAAACGGAATTCTTCGTAGGTTTGATTCTAGGGTTAGACTTCCATTGCCCTATCCTCTTTTCCCGGTCTACCGATTTTGCTTCGCCGCCAGCACCTCGGGCTGAATTTCGCTCGTATAGGCTGTTTGATCCATCGTCTCGGGTGGGTCGTTGACCAATTACATTCTAATATAAATCCGTCCTAAAAGGACGGGGTTTCTACCCAAATTTGTGATGAACAGGTCAATTTTTGGGATACTAGAAACTAGCACTCAACTTAGCTGAGGAATAAACGTGCTGCTCTCAAAAGGCTTTGAAGTAGAAATGTATACCGGCACTCCCGAAGGTGAGGTTGTCGGTCTCTCCGATCGCATAGTTGCCGATCTAGAGGGATTTGTGCGGGAGCCTGATAGCCGCAATGTGGAGTACACGACCGCCCCGCTGTGCAGCTACGATCGCCTGTTGTGTGCCTTAGTCAAGCCACGAGTTCGGCTGCGCGAGTATCTCAAACAATTGGGCGACTATACCTTGCTGCCGGGAAGTACCCTGTCTCTCGGAGGGAGCGATCGATTTTACAGATCCGATCCCAACAACCCCTACCACACCTACATCGAGCAAACCTACGGCACCAAAGTCGTCACCGCCAGCATTCACATCAACATCGGCATCTCCCAACCAGAAATGCTGATGCGCGCCATCCGCCTCGCCCGCGTCGAAGCACCGCTATACCTTGCCTTGAGCGCCTCTTCCCCCTTCCTCGACGGCGAAGTCACGGGCTATCATTCCACTCGGTGGGGTTTGTTTCCCAAAACTCCCGCCATCGTCCCCCTGTTTGAAAGTCACAAGCATTACATTCAGTGGACTGAAGAACAGCTAGAACTCGGTACTATGCAAAACGTCCGCCATTTGTGGTCTGCAGTGCGACCAAATGGCGATCGTCGCCCCTACTGTCTCAACCGCCTCGAGCTGAGAATTTGCGACCTTGAAGTCAATCCTCTGGCTTTGTTGGCCATCACAGCCTTGCTAGAAGCTCGCATCTGGCAGATGATGGAAGACCCCAGCTTAGACCCTTTAGAACTGTGCACCTTGCCGGCGGCCACCCGCAACGAAGACTTAGTTGCCCTCACAGACGCCAACGAAATTGCTGCATCCCGGCAAAGTTTGGATGCCGAACTTACCCACTGGCAAGACGGCAGAACTATTCTGGCACGAGATTGGATTGAGGAAATTTACCGCGAAGTGTGGCCTATAGCCAAAAAACGTGGCTTTAGCTGCTTTCTCTCGCCCCTCAAAAAGATTCTTCGGGAAGGCAACACGGCCCAGCAGTGGTTAAAGCTACACGAGGGCGGTTCCGACACCCGCAGTATTATTCTGCAAGGGATTCAGGGGATGGCTCACCAAGAATGGGAGCTAGAAGATAACTTGTGCGCCCAGTTAGTTGCCTGAAGTATCGGCGGTTATTATAACGGGGGCTTTCACTAGCCCCTGGCTATGCGTACTCAGCCAATACAAATAGCCCGAACCTCGCGGTCAATCGATTTTAGATTTTAGATTTTAGATTTTAGATTTTAGATTGACCCCATCGATAAATTCGGGGACTCCTTTATCGGATACAGGTTTTTTATTTCTGGACGGATGAATCCGGGGGCTTGTATCCTGGATGCTTGATTGTCAAAAGTTGCAGATCGCCGCCGAAAAACAAATCAGAATATTTAATCAATGGAGCTCGACAAAGGTTATAAATAAAAGCTATAAGGTATATCTACCTGTGGGTAGTTTTATAAATTTCCCAAGAGCTGTATTTTTCGCTTTTAATTAGCTTCATGCCCCAACTTGTCTTGATTCACCCGCAAATCCCCCCGAATACTGGCAATATCGCCCGCACTTGCGCTGCCACAGGCACGGAACTGCATTTAGTTGGCCCGCTGGGGTTTGAAATTAGCGATCGCTACCTGAAACGGGCCGGCTTAGATTACTGGCCCTACGTCAATCTCCAGTGCCACGAAGACTTAGCGACTTTTCTGGCCTATCGGCAGCAGCGCGGGGGGCGAGCGATCGGATTCAGCACTGGCGGGCGATGCAATTACGCCGAATTCCAATTTCAGCCCAGCGACTGGCTGATGTTTGGCTCGGAAACTGTAGGCATTCCCCAATTCGTCTTGGATGCCTGCGACGCCACAGTTTTTATCCCGATGAGCCAGCCTGGAGTCAGGAGTTTGAACCTCTCCGTCAGCGCCGCTGTGGGTTTATTTGAGGCTAAACGACAGTTGGGGGAGCTGGGATAAATCATTATCAACACATAAATATATAGATATTTAATAGCTGCCGGAGGCGGCCAAATCTCCATTTAAATATAAGAAATTTGTATCAAAGGGGTGAAAATCTAGATAGCCGACATTAATATATTTTATTCATTCAAAAACAGATTGTTATCAGCAACACCAAATGACTGCAAGAGGATTCAGCAACAAAAATAAATAATTTTAGCGATTTAGGGCGTCAGCGAGCACCAGCTTAGGTCTGAACACTATATCTAGTAAATATACGGTTGTAGGTTGTCCGGAAATTAGCCTAAAGTCTGATAATAGGTGAGAGTCCTATGCCTTAGCGGAACGCAAAATTTATGTCTTCGTTCCAGCTATTGCGGTGTAAGGCTTGTGGGGTTAATTGCAGCAGGTTTGACCGAGAATTTTAAAATTTCTGACGGTTTGAGCTTGTCTAAATTTAAAAAGCAAGGTAATCTGGCCTAAGCATGATAGCTGTCAACAATCAGAATATTTTTGCTTGTTGATTTAAATTCAGCGTCATGCGATCCCCTTGAGTGTTTCCAAGGACAGTTAGCGCTTCTCAGTAGGAGGTCGTTTTTTTGAAACGAACATATCCCCAAATTAAGCCTGTTCAGGCTAGTGAAATCGACAGAGACGGTTCTGCGGAACCATCCAAACAGACAACGCTCAGCACAGGCAGAGTTCGCTCTCTCGCCACGATCGGTCTGGCAATATCGGTAGGTGCTTCTGGCATCCTGCTACCGAGAAACGGAGACAGCGCTCGCGCGTCTGAACTCGCACCGACATCTGAATCCACCGCTGAAGTACAGCCAGTATCGGCCAACGGGCCCACTACGTCCGCACAAGTGGACGGTTCCAGGGCCGAACAGCCAGGAGCACCTTCTGAGCCGGCGACGGTTAAGGTGCAGGATGGGCAAAGCCTTTGGGAGCTTTCTCAGGATTATCAAGTTGAACCGTTGGCACTAGCAACTGCCAACCACATCAAACCCGATACCATCCTCCAAGTTGGCCAACAGCTAAGAGTTCCGACTGCGACGGAAGCCACACCACAACAGAACGCCGGCTATAGCACATCGGCTTCGCTAGAGCGCGCAGCGACGGTCAATCCCGAACAAGAGTTAAATCTGACTGGCTCCGAGCCGGATAGTGCAGCCATGACAGCGCTGCCATCAACCGCAGCGACCCCGCTGGTCACCACGGTACCGGAACAAAGTTCGATCGACATCCCCAATGCAGACGGGGCGATCGACAGTTTGAAAAAACAGGAAAACCGCACCACAGAATCGGGTCGAACTATGTTCGGGTCGGAGGGGGGAGCAAATTTATCTACATCTGCGGCATTTTTGCCGGAGTCAGCACCGACGCTGACATCCCCCGGATATGCAACTGGGACAACTATTCCTGACCTCGATGCCACACCTGTAATTCCCAATTCCGGGGGAGGTCAAGCAGCATCGCCCGATCGAGCATTCGAGTCAATTGAACAGTCTTTGGCAACACCCAGTTTGCCATCGGCTGTGCTAGTCCCCCCTGCGGGAAGTACCGCCCGGCCGGCTGAGGTTCTCTACAGCGTGCGTCCGGGAGATACGGTAGATGCGATCGCCAAAGGTCACGGCGTATCGCCCAAAGATCTGATCTCCGTCAACAAGCTCGGCAACCCCAACTTGCTGAATGTCAATCAACGGCTCAAAATTCCCCCAGTTGGGTTAAAAAATCCAGGGGTGCAGGCGGCAGCCTCTTATTCTGCCTCCAACTCTACATCTGTCTGGGCGGCGAGTTCGGTTCCCGCATCTTTGAACCCCAGCTCGTCTACCTCGGAAATAGTCGGTGCTGGCATTGCAGCACCCGCGCCCAAAGTGCCTGTTGTCTCTCCCCTGGAGAACCTGGAAGGTCTGAACAATATTTCAGCGCCGATGGTTCCCCAAATTAACAGCATTCCGCTGACTCAAGTTTCCCAAACCATTAGCGATCCACGGAAGCTGGATCTTCAAGGGGAACCAACATTTACAGGTGCAGTTGACACCAGTGCCCTGCCTGGACCAGCCAGTGCAACTGCTACCGCCATCGCTACGGGAGAATACCCGCAGCGGCTCAGCTTCGTGGCAAATACTAGCGCCCAGGGTTTAAATGCCACTCCTACTAGCGCTGTACCAGAGTCGAATTCGGAGGCTCTCCCTACCGCAGAAGCTCTCAACCCTTATTCCGAACGCTTGAGGGCAGAAGTGGTCAGGCTGCGAGAGGAATATCGTGCCTCGCGCAATTCGATCGGCGCAAATGCGGTGTCCCTGGCTCCAAATGACGGGCCCTCGGTCAACCCGTCTGAGGATACGCCAAGTGTCAATCCATATCTCTACACCCCCGACTATACTGAGCCGGTGCAGAATGAAATCAGCAGACCGCCATCGAGAGCCTGGTCTGAGCAGGTTCAGAAGCAGCAGCAAGAGCGTTTAGACCCCGCTCGCGCAGCGGAACTGCAACCGATCAACCTGACGCCGACCTCTGCTGGGCAGGGGCCTATGGTAGCAACTGCTCCTTTGGGATCTGAGGCTTACGACCCCCTAAGCAACCCGTCTTTGGGACGCATGGTTTCTCCAGAACTGCCTCCGCTTTCGAGCCCTGATACCTATCTGCCTAACGGCAAACAACAGTCGGCTAAGGGGTTTATTTGGCCGTCTAAGGGCGTTCTTACTTCTGGCTACGGCTGGCGGTGGGGACGGATGCACAAAGGAATTGATATTGCAGGGCCGATCGGCACGCCAATTGTGGCAGCATCAGACGGGGTGGTTACCTATGCTCAGTGGAACGACGGCGGCTACGGGTATCTGGTGGAAATTACCCATCCTGACGGCACTGAGACTGTCTATGCCCACAACAGCCGAATTTTGGTGCAAAAGGGTCAGAGAGTCGCTCAAGGCGAACAGATTTCAGAAATGGGCAGCACCGGCTTCAGTACCGGGCCGCACTTGCACTTTGAAATTCATCCCGCCGGACAGGGTGCTATCAACCCAATGGCTTTTCTGCCCGACGATGCGTCCAGCGCTTCTCGGTAACGACTGGTCGGAAGTTATGGGTTTTGAATGATTACCAAAACTCATAACTTTTACTGGAACTCATTAGAAATTGTGTTGTTTTAAAACAAGACATAGCTAACCCTACCGTGCTACGATAGTAAATCGTGAAGTAGATTTGGCTCAGTGGCGCAGTGGTTAGCGCAGGGGACTCATAAGCCCAAGGTCGCAGGTTCAAATCCCGCCTGAGCCATTATTTAATCAAAAAAATCGCGCTCTCAATATTGAGAGCGTGTTTTTTTGATTTATCAAGAAGATACTTGTAGTCGTTATGAGTATGATATATTTGTAACAGTTCGTAAAAAAGGAAACAAAATCTATGACCAGTGAATGCCTCCGGGTTGGTCAAGCTGCACCCGATTTCGCAGCAACAGCCGTAGTGGATCAGGAATTCAAGACAGTTAAACTGTCCGACTATAAAGGCAAAAAGTATGTAGTCCTGTTCTTCTACCCCTTGGACTTCACCTTTGTGTGCCCGACTGAGATTACAGCATTTAGCGATCGCTTCGAGGACTTTAAGAAAATCGATACCGAAATCCTCGGCGTATCCGTTGACAGTGAATTCTCTCACCTCGCTTGGATACAAACAGACCGCAAATCTGGCGGTGTTGGCGACCTCAACTATCCCTTAGTTGCTGACCTCAAAAAAACCATTAGTTCGGCCTACAACGTCCTCGACCCAGAAGCAGGCATTGCCCTCAGAGGTCTGTTCATCATCGACAAAGAAGGCATCATCCAACACTCTACTATCAACAATCTTGCCTTCGGCCGCAACGTGGACGAAACTCTCCGTACTCTGCAAGCTATCCAACACGTCCAGTCTCACCCCGATGAAGTTTGTCCCGCCGGCTGGCAGCCCGGTGACAAGACCATGACTCCCGATCCTGTCAAGTCTAAGGTATTCTTTGCTGCGGTTTAAGCAGATTATATGTGTAGGGACACGGCGCTGCCGTGTCCGTACCCGCAGAGGCATTTATCGAAAAATTGGGTTGAAAACCCCGTCCTTGTAGGACGGCTTTATATTTACCAGAGACACATTCACCACTAAATGTGTTAAAATACTGGAATGCTAACCTTGAATTACCGCTATCGAATCTATCCAAACATCGCTCAAGAACAGTCGCTTTTTGAGTGGATGGACATTTGTCGCGTCGCCTATAACTACGGGCTGCGAGAAATCAAGGATTGGTGCAATAGTCGGAAATGCCTGGTTGACAGATGCTCTATAAGCCATGAGTACATCATAGCTGCGAATGCTCCTTTCCCCAGCGAAGTAAAACAACTTAACGCGCTGCCTGGCGCTAAAAAGGTATTTCCCCGTTTGAGCGAAGTACCAAGTCAAGTGTTACAACAGGCACTAAAACAATTGCACAGAGCCCTCGATGGGTTTCAAAAAGTTGGGCATGGGTTCCCTCGATTCAAAAAGTTTGGGCAATTTAAGTCTTTGTTGTTTCCCCAGTTCAAGGATAATCCTGTGACTGGAGCACATATTGCCTTACCAAAATTGGGGTTAATTCCAATTAAACTGCATCGCCCAATCCCACAGGGGTTTGTAGTAAAGCAAGTCCGAATAATCAACAAAGCAGATATTTGGTACGCCTCCATCAATATTCAATGTGATGTTAGCGTTCCCAATCCAATGCCACATGGTCATCCCATTGGGGTAGATGTGGGACTTGAAAAATTTCTGGCAACTAGCGACGGAATTCTTGTAAAATCGCCCAAGTTCCTGAAAGTAATGCTCCGCAAGCTGAAATTGCTGCAACGCAGACTTTCTCGAAAGAAGAAGCGCTCTAAAAATTACGAGAAACAACGTATTAAGGTTGGTAGACTTCACCACACAGTTGATAACACCCGTAAAGATTTCCACTTCAAACAAGCTCATACCCTTTGTGATGCTGGCGATATGGTCTTCATGGAAGACTTGGATTACCGAATCCTAGCCAAAGGAATGCTGGGCAAACAAATGCTTGATGCTGGGTTTGGGCAGTTCCGAACTATCACCAAGTATGTGTGTTGGAAGCGTGGCAAATTCTTTGGTGAAGTCAGCGCTAGGAGAACTTCTCAGGAGTGTCCTGAGTGCTGTACAGAAGTTAGAAAAGACTTGAGTGTTAGAGTGCATGCTTGTTCTAATTGTGGCTATACAACGGATAGGGACGTTGCCAGCAGTCAAGTGATTAGAAATAGGGGAATAGAACTGCAACGTACCGATGGACAGTCGGGAATCCAAAGCGCCTATGCAGACGGTTTGCCAGGGGTTGAGATATCTCAGTCTAGGTCAAAGTCGAAAACCCGCAAGGGAACAACTAGGAAATCTAAGAAGTGATTCTTAGAAGCTCCGTACCTTCAGGTCGGAGTGATGTCACTTAAGCGGATTTTTAATTACCAATTAGCAATTAGCAATTACCAAATTAGGAAATATGCTGACTTCTACTAATTTTAGCGGCTTGTTAAATGAGCGGTTTTTCCAAAATTTATTGCCTGTTCCGGCGAGTAATGTTCTGAAGCTGGGACAGAGGACGCCAGATTTTGAATTGCCGGATATTAATAATGGCAAATTGGTGCGGCTGTCGAATTATCGGGGCGATAAGCCGGTAATTCTGGCTTTTACGCGGATTTTTACTGAAAAGCAATATTGCCCTTTCTGTTTTCCTCACATTAAAGCTTTGAATGAAAACTGGGAAAAATTTGCCGATCGCAATATAGAATTATTGATGGTTGCCAGTACCGACGATCGCCAAAGCCAAATTGTGGTTAGAGATTTAGGCTTGAAAATGCCTCTGCTTTCTGATCCAGGCGGTCAAGTTTTTCGGGCTTATCAAGTCGGTCAGGCTTTAGGTGCTCCTTTGCCTGCTCAGTTTGTTTTGGATGCAGATGGAAAACTCCTCTTCAAACATTTGTTTTCTTTCATAGACCACAATGCTAGTGTGGACACTTTGTTGAAATATGTCGATCATCGGTAAGGACACAGTAGCGGTGTCCTAATTTGGAGTTTTTAGCCGCTGATGCACGCTGGTGTAGGCCTATCAGCGGGATTTTTTCACCGGTTGACCAAGAATTTCTTGATGGTACCCGCCACGTGATTTATCCGTGGAATCAATCCAAAATCTAAAATCTAAAATCCTCAAGCCCCCGCCTTTATCCGTGGGGTCAATCTAAAATCTAAAATCTAAAATCTAAAATCGATTGACACTGGCTGCGACAGATATTTAGTCATAAATACTTATTGTGCCAATTTCGATGGCGGAATGTGGCCATATTGGCTCGACATTAATCTAGGCTATAGCTTGAAGGTACTTAGTACAAGTTTAAGCCCATGTCGTCTCCCAAAGATCGATCGAGCAAAATTGAATTGAGCGTCTTAGCGTCGCATCCTGAGTTGTTGACAGGTTTAGATGCGTGGCTGCGGCTAGGTTTACTTTCGCCCGCTGAGGTTGAGGAATTGTGCCGACAGTATTTAGTCTGCCCAATCAGAGAGCCCGCTGTAGATTTTTCTGAAATTGAAAACCCGATCGCTCCTATTGCCGAGCCAAAAGTACCTGCCTTATCCACGCAAAAAGCAGTATCTAGCAGCCGAGAAAGCGTTGCTAGGCCCACAGAAATTACTCAAACTCCTAATTTGATCGCTCAAATTTTGCACTCGCTAATGGCAGAAATTAGCGTGGTGTGGCTGTTGTTTTTAGGAGTGTTCATGGTAGTTGTCTCCTCTGGAGTCTTAGCTGCCAGTCAGTGGGAAAGATTTCCTGCCGCCGGACAATATGGAGTTTTATTAGCTTATACTTTAACCTTTTGGGCGATTAGCAGTTGGGCAAACAGACAGCAGAATTTGCACTTGACTGCTCAAACTTTGCAAGAAGTGACGCTGTTGCTAGTGCCTATCAATTTTTGGGCGATGGATACTTTTGGATTGTGGCGGTATCCTTGGGATTGGGCGGTAGCAATCGCAGCGGCACTTATTTTGACTTGGATAACTGCCCGGATTATAAAAGATCAATATCAAAGCTTTTCAGGAAAAAACATCACTCGCTCGATCGCCCTAAATCACTTGGGATTGAGTTATTTGCACTCTTGGTGGGCATTGGCCGGCTTTGCCCTTACTGCGGTTTATGTGGGTACAGTGGGAACTGCTGCTACTACTGTTTATCAAGTTCAGCAACAACGATTGCAATCTATCCAACGTGGGGGAAATACTGAAACATTCCCCGCTGCTTTCAGTTTGAGCCGAGATTTTCTGACTTACAAAAAAGCAGCTTTAGTAGCTTATTCGTTAGGAATTTTACTGGGCAGAGCGATATTTGTCAAGGATGTAAATATCGCTGAAATGGGTTTAGCTTTGGCGATTTGCGGCGTGCTTTTAGCATGGCTAGATTGGCAGCACCCCCTCACATCTGGGACTATTGAAAACAATATATCCGACCCGCCAAATCCCAGCAATTTTTTTAAATGGCAATTAGCGGGAATGGGTTTGTTGGGTTTGGGGTGGCTGGTTTGTTTTCGTGACATTCCGCTACAGGCGATCGCAGTTAGCGGATTGGCTGTTTGGTTTTTTTATAACCGTTTAGTGCGGTTTTGGCAAGAGTTTGATTTGGTAATGCTGGAGGCGGTGGGACTTCAGAGTATTTGGCTGTTTTGGCGAGTGCTTCCTTTAGGGATTAAAACACAAGTTGTGGCATTTTTAACTCAGCTTACAAACTCTCAGGAAACTCCTTGGGCTTTTTGGGGTGTTCTGCTGTTGCCTTATTTAATTTTAATGGTAAGTGGATCGCAATGGCTCTACCGCAAGCGAAAGTTTCAACTTGCCAGTTTTGCCGAAAAGGTTGCTCTCGGTTTGGGGAGTGTTTTAACTGTTATTAGTTTTGTCAATCCGTTTTGGCGATCGCTCAATTTATTAGTCTCTACTTTAATTTTAGGTTGGATAACTTGGAAATACGTAATTCCAGATAATTCCCGGCGAGTTTCGATGCCGGCTTCGGCGGCTGAACCACACGGAAATCCGGCAATTTTGGTTCCCATAACTCATATTATGGGTTTAGGCGCGATCGCTTCGGCAATTGACTTATTTTTTCCCAACCAGCTACCAAATATTTGGTCGGCAATATTATTGATTTTCATGGCGGCTGAGTGGGTATTTTTTGTCTGGATGAAAGCGGCGAATTTACGAGAAAATTCGGGCTTTTTCCGCTGGCATCCTGCCTGGTTCCAAAGTTCCTGGTATCTGGGCTTAGTATTAGCAGGATTCAGCTTTATATTGTTGCAAAATTATGTGATTGTCGGTACTGCAACTCATCGCCCTCAGTGGAGTTTGCTTTGTCTGGCGACTCCTTTGGCTTTGACTGCTGTTGCTAAATATACTGAGGTTCCTCACAAACAAGTGGCCAGTACCTTTAGTGTGATAGCCCTAATATTTGCACAATTTCTAATTTTTATTTTTCCCGGGTATCGGTTAATTGGTTTGGGTTTTGCAGCCGGATTAATGTTGGTCAATACTTACTATTTAGTCGAGATACCAGCGGCTGCGATTGGAGTGGGGTTTGGCTTGAGTTTCGTAGCTGCGGTGATTTATCAATTAGGTTTTGTGTCGGGTTGGCTTTGGGGAATTGCCGGGGCGATCGCTGTTTTGTGTCTGTGGTTGGTTCGCAGCATGATTGTTCGTTTTTCCAGCGGTTTACATGAGCCTTCTCCATTAGGTGAAATTTACGATCTAGCTTTAGATGGATGGGCAATCTTACTGGCAGGCTTGCTGTTAACAACTATTACTTTTTATTCCTATGAACTCTACGCAGGCAGTACCTTAACTTTCCCGCCCTCTACTGAAGTTTTGGCTGCTATTTTGGTGATAATGGCTGCGATTATTTTCCGAAGTTTACGCCAACTTTCCCCTCTGGCAATTTATGCCTTGGCTTGGAGTTTGGAGTTGTTGACAACAGTGAGTTTGAGTTTTGTCGATCGCACTACGATTAATTTGGCAGTGGCTAATATCGCTCTCGGATTGTTTACTCAATTGCTGGGGGATTGGTGGCGGCGCCGTCACCCCGATCCCACAATCTTACCTAGCATTCATCTTATACCTTTAGTTTACGGGGTATTGGGTTTAACTTTCCGATCGCACACTTTTGCGAATTGGACGGGTTTAACTGTGTTGGGGGCGTCTTTAATTGCGATCGGCATTGGTAGGCGGGAGCCCGAATTCAAACCTTTGGTTTATTTAGGATTAATGGGCGTTTCCCTTGCTGCTTACGAATCGCTACTCTATCAACTTTTTCAAACACCAGGAGGAGCTTTTGGCGATGGCTTAATTGTCCTGGCCACTCTCGGCACAACTTTAACATATATCTATCGCATTTTATCTCCTTGGCTCAGCAATTATTTACATTTAACCAATGCAGAGTTAAAAAAATTTGCTCACCTGCACTGGGTTTTGAGCAGTTTGCTACTGATTGGGGCTTCTGCCAATGATATTAAGTCCGGCCTACGTTTAGGATTACTCACTGGTGCTTTATTAGTTCAATACGCTTTCTTGCAAGGACGAAATAATCTCGATCGCCAATGGGCAGAAATTTGGATTTACTTGGGTTGGCTAGAAGCCTTTGGCATCCGGGTTTACTGGATCAATACGCCTTTAGTTAAGTATATTTCCGGGCCGCTGGGGCCTTGGAAAGTTGCCCTCGCTTCTCTATTAGCCTATTTCATTTACATTTTGCCTTGGGACAACTGGGGTTGGTCAAAAAAACCTTGGCAGGTAATGGCTGCGCTGATTCCAATAGTTACTATTTTGGAAAGTCCGGCTAAGTTTTATCCGATTAGCTTGCTGATAGCTGCCGCCTTCTATGTTTTCCTAGCTTGGGAAAGGCAGGAAGTCCGTTTTACCTATGTGAGTGTGGCGATAATTGACTGGATATTGCTGCGGTGGTTCTGGCAAATAGGATTGACTCAGCTAGAGTTTTATGTTACTCCTTTAGGACTTTCTTTACTTTACATTACTCAGTTCGATCGCACTCTCAAATTACCAGCAGAAAAACCGCTGCGCCACACTCTGCGAATGCTCGCAACTGCGCTGATTTGCGGGATGCCTCTTTTGACTCAGCAAAGCCACGGTTTAGTTGCAGGAGCTTTTAGTTTGGTGGCTATTGCAGCAGGTTTGGCGCTGCGAGTTCGGGCATTTTTGTTTGTGGGAACGGGAATTTTTTTAATCAATGTTTTCTATCAGTTGGTGGTTCTGATATTCGATTATCCGTTGATAAAATGGGCGATTGGTCTGGCTTTTGGGATTGCCTTTATCTGGATTGCTGCTACTTTTGAAACGCGGCGCGATCGCATTTCTGCTTTTGTACAGCATTGGGTTGTGCAATTACAATCCTGGGATTAGATTCAGCGATAAGGATCGCGAATTAAATAATTTACACAAGTTTGTGGGATGGGCGTCCCGCCCGCCCTTTCTGGACGGGCGGGACGCCCATCCCACAAGAACCATCAAAATTCTAAGTTATTTAATTCTCATTCCTAAGTTGCTTTTTTTTACTGGTATTTTTTAATTAAAAACCCGGTTTCTCGAAGAAACCGGGTTTTTAATCAACAGTATTTATCCGTTGGTAGAGTGCATTAATGGCTTAATGCGAATTCGGGCAATTTCGGCTCAGATGAACCATCGGGCACTACCTTAACCTGACCGTTTTCATCCACATCAACGATCGCCTTTTGGCCGTCTTTCAGCTTCCCAGACAGCATTTCCTCAGCCAGTACATCTTCCAACAACCGCATGATTGCGCGGCGCAAAGGTCGAGCACCGTAGCTGGGATTGTAGCCTTCTGTAACTAACAAGTCCTTGAACCGGTCTGTCACCGACAAAGTAATACCCTGTTCGGTTAAGCGGCTGAAGACTTGCTGCAACATAATGTCCGCAATCTGCTTGACTTCTTCCCTGTTCAACTGGCGGAAGACGATAATCTCATCCAAGCGGTTGATAAATTCGGGACGGAAAAACTGTTTCAGTTCTTCGTTTACCAGGCTGCGAACGCGGTTGTACTGCCCGTCTGCGGCACTTTCAGCAAACTCGAAACCAAGACCGCCACCGCCTTTTTCAATCACTCGCGAACCGATGTTTGAGGTCATGATCAGTAGTGTATTCTTAAAGTCCACTGTCCGACCTTTAGCATCAGTCAAGCGGCCGTCTTCCAAGATTTGCAGCATCATGTTGAAGACATCTGGGTGAGCTTTTTCGATTTCGTCGAACAAGATGACTGTGTAAGGACGGCGCCGGACTGCTTCTGTTAGTTGGCCGCCTTCGTCGTAGCCAACGTAACCCGGAGGCGAACCGATGAGTTTGGAAACCGTGTGGCGTTCCATGAATTCGGACATATCTAACCGAATCATGGCTTCTTCCGAACCGAAGAAATATGTTGCTAGGGCTTTTGTAAGTTCCGTTTTGCCGACGCCTGTGGGGCCGGAAAAGATGAAACTGGCGATCGGGCGATTGGGATTTTTCAAGCCTACCCGCGCGCGGCGGATAGCCCTAGAAACGGCGCTGACAGCTTCTTCTTGACCGATCAAGCGCTGGTGCAAAGTGTCTTCCATGTGCAGCAGCAATTCCGATTCGGATTCTGTCAGCTTGCTGACTGGTACTCCCGTCCAATTAGCCACGATGTGGGCGATGTCTTCTTCGGTGACGATGGGAGAAGTTTTGAGTTGGCTTTTGTTGATCGTAGCTTCGGCGATTTCGGCTTCAATCTCTAATTCGCGATCGCGCAATTTTCCAGCTTTGTCGAAGTCTTGCTCGCGCACTGCTGCATCTTTTTCTTTTGTTACTGCAGGCAGTTGCTTTTTGAGTTCTTTAACTTCGGGGGGGGTTTGTGAATTCATCACGCGGACGCGGGAACCTGCTTCGTCAATTAAGTCGATCGCCTTGTCTGGCAAAAACCGATCGTTAATGTATCTGTCTGACAGTGTGGCCGCTGCTTCTAAAGCTGCGTCGGAAATTGTCAGTCTGTGATGCTGTTCGTAAGCCGATCGCAACCCGTACAATATTTCTATTGTTTCAGCCACGCTCGGTTCGCCGACTTTGATCGGTTGGAAGCGCCGTTCTAAGGCAGCGTCGCGCTCGATGTGTTTGCGATATTCGTCCAGGGTAGTGGCGCCGACACACTGCAATTCGCCTCTAGCAAGGGCTGGTTTGAGCATATTGGAGGCGTCCATGCTACCTTGAATCGCGCCTGCACCGACTAAGGTGTGAATTTCATCAATTACCAGAATGATATTGCCGGCAGCGCGAATTTCGGCCATGATTTTCGTCAGCCGTTCTTCAAATTCGCCTCGGAACTTTGTACCAGCAATCAGCGAACCCATATCGAGGCTGATTACTTGTTTGTCTTCTAGAATTTCCGGGACGTTTCTGTTAACAATTCGCTGGGCTAAGCCTTCGGCGAGGGCTGTTTTGCCGACTCCCGGTTCGCCTACTAAGACTGGATTGTTTTTCGTGCGGCGGCCGAGCACTTGGATCACGCGCTCGATTTCATTTTCGCGGCCCACTACGGGGTCGAGTTTGCCTGCTGCAGCTAACTTGGTCAGGTTTGTGCCAAATTCTTCTAAAGTCGGGATTTTGCGATCGCCGCCGCTATCTCCCCTACCTCCGGGTACCGCTGCGACTTCTCCCACGGCACGAATTACCTGGGTGCGGACTCTCTGGCGATCGATTCCCAAGTTTTGCAGCACCTTCGCCGCCACCCCTTCATCGTCCTGAATCAGCCCTAACAGGATGTGTTCGGTGCCGATGTAATTGTGCCCTAACTGCCGCGCTTCGTTGAGCGCCGTCTCAAAAATCCGCTTAACGCGGGGTGTAAAAGGAATTTCCGGCGGGAGGAACCCGGAACCTCTACCGATGATATTTTCGATTTCATTGCGCGCCTCTTTCAAGTTGAGGCCCATATCCAGTAATACTTTTGCAGCGATGCCAGTGCCTTCGCCGACGAGTCCCAGGAGGATTTGCTCGGTGCCTACAAAATTGTGACCGAGGCGTCGCGCTTCCTCTTGGGCTAGCATGATTGCTTTAATGGCTTGTTCTGTAAAGCGTTCAAACATATTTTTTCTATCCTACTGTCTTGGCGAGGGCTGTATCGCTGCTGGTGAGGAGCGATTTGGAACACTACACAAATTATAGATGTAAATTTTTGTGTATTTCCTTCTCTAACAATGTATCTTGCTAAAGGGGTAGGGACAGTGGGGAGACCCGAATAGTAGGGGTGTGGTTGCCGTCCGCTGTCGATCGGATATTAATTGAGAATAATAGTAGCAAAATGGCTTGATTGCATGAATACTATCATTTTATGTACAAATTGTATTCTTGTTCGAGCAAATAAAGCTTGATTTTTCTTTGCCTAAGTACATGGTTGAATTAAGCATATAACTGTTGCCCTGTCAAGACTTTTGACGGTTGATAGTGGTCGTGCCGTCAGCCAACAGTCAACAGCGAACAGCGACTAGAATTAGATATATTTTCAACTCTCAGCAGAACTCCATGCAATTTCTCTCGCAATACCAAATCCACTCCACTCTCCACGAAGGTATCGAAACGATTATTTATCGAGGAAAAATCCCCACCCACCAGGATACAACCGTACTCAAAATCCTGAAAGCTGAATATCCCACCCTCGATGCAATTACCCGGATCAAGCACGAGTATCGCATTCGCCAACATTTAGACCATCCGGGCCTAGTTAAAGTCCTTAGCCTAGAAACCTTTGACAACCGTCTGGGCTTGCTTTTAGAAGACTTTGAGGGCGAATCTCTCGATCGCCTCATGTCCAGACAAAAGCTCGAAGTCATCACCTGTTTGAGGTTTGGCATCCAACTCATAAAAGCCTTAGAATATCTGCACCTTCAGAAAATTATTCACAAAGATATTAAGCCGAGCAATATCATCATCCACAGCGCAACAGGAATTATTAAACTGACAGATTTCGGGATTGCTTCACGATTGTCCAAAGAAAATCCCCAAATTAATAATATTAACTCTATAGTCGGTACTTTTGCTTATATGTCTCCCGAACAAACCGGGAGAATGAACCGCACCCTCGACTACCGCACAGACTTTTATTCTGTAGGAATCACTTTATATGAAATGCTGACTGGTCAATTGCCATTTATGAGCAACGACCCTTTAGAAATAGTTTACAGTCACATAGCTTCTCAAGCAATTTTACCGGAGCAAATTAATTCCGACATTCCACCAGCAATTTCACAAATTGTGATGAAATTACTGGCAAAAAATGCCGAAGATAGATATCAAACAGCAGGTGGCTTGTTAGCCGATTTAGAAATTTGTTTATATCAGTTAGAAACTACAGGCAAGATAGTCGATTTTACGCCCGGAAACTTAGATATATTGAGTCAGTTGTTGATTCCTCAAAAATTGTACGGTCGGGAAACACAAGTCAGCGAACTATTGGCAGCATTTGAACGTGTAGCTAATCATGGCGAAGAAAATTCTTCCCCTTCCCAAATTGAACTGATCCTAGTGTCTGGTTATGCAGGTATAGGCAAATCAGCCGTAGTTAGCGAAATTCAAAAACCCATCACTAAACAGCGGGGTTATTTTATTTCCGGTAAATTTGATCAATTCAAGCGGAATATACCTTACGCATCTTTAATTCAAGCTTTTCAATCTTTGATCCAGCAGTTACTTACGGAAAACATCAAAAAATTACAAGATTGGCAAGATAAACTTTTAGCCGCACTAGGCGATGCCGGACAAGTAATTATTGACGTGATTCCCGAACTAGAATTGGTAATTGGCAAACAGCCTGCAGTTGCGGAACTTCCCCCCACAGAAGCACAAAACCGCTTTAACAGGCTATTCAAAGAATTTATCCACGTATTCGCGCGAAAAGAGCATCCCTTAGTCATATTTATCGATGACTTGCAGTGGTCAGATTCAGCAACCTTGAAATTAATGGAATTGCTGGCGACTGACCCAGATAGCAAATATTTACTATTAATTGGAGCCTATCGAGACCATGAAGTTAGCTATACACATCCTTTACGGCAAACAGTAGAGTGCCTTCAAGAAACCGGGATTATTATCAAGAATTTAGTGCTGGAACCTCTTTCTTTAGCCCAGGTGACTGAGTTAATTTCTGAGACATTGAATGACGCAGAAAGAATTCAACCTTTAGCGGAGTTAATTTGGAATAAGAGTGGTGGGAATCCTTTTTTCTTGACGCAACTGCTCAACACTCTTTATCAAGAAAAACTTTTGAGATTTGACTTTCCCCCGCTGCTGTCTCCCGGAATAAAAGGGCAGTGGCAGTGGAACATTGAGGATATTCACGCTATTGGCATCATAGATAAGAGTGTAGTTGAACTGGTAGCCAGTCGGATTCAACAATTGCCTGAGACTACACAACAAGTTTTGAAATTGGCGGCTTGTGTTGGGGACAAATTCACTTTAGATGTTCTCTCTACTGTCAACGCAAAATCTCCATCAGTCACTGCGACTGAACTCTGGGATGCTTTGCAAGCGGGGTTAATACTTCCCTTGAATGAGAGTTACCTCATTCCTTTATTTTTAGAGGGAGAAGCAGGAGCTAATTTAACTTTCGATTCTTCGCGAATCAGCTATAAATTTTTGCACGATCGCGTCCAGCAAGCTGCATATTCGCTGATTCCTGATGATGAAAAGAAAGCCACTCATCTTAGCATCGGTAAATTGCTGTTGGAAAATACGCCCGCCGATAAAGTAGAAGAGAAAATTTTTGATATTATCAACCAGTTGAATGTAGGAATTGATTGTCTGAGCCTGCAATCAGAAAAAGATGAATTAGCCGGATTAAATTTAATTGCTGGACATAAGGCAAAAGTAGCTAATGCTTACGAACCCGCTGTTAAGTATTTAAACGCGGGAAAGTCGTTATTAGCACCTGATAGCTGGGATCGTAACTATAGCATGACGCTGCGGTTGTATGTAGAGACGCTGGAAGCGGAATATTTAAACAGCAATTTCGAGCAAGCAGAAAATTTGGCGGAAGTGATTTTGCGATCCGCTAAAAACCAACTTGACATAGTAAAAGTGTATCAGCTAAAAATCATATTTTATCAGGCTCAAAGCCAGATGCTACAAGCTGTTGAAACAGGTCTAGAAGTGCTGAAAATGCTGGGAATAAACCTATTAGACAGTCCAACTATTGCAGTGCCAAAATTGCCGCGAATTGAGGAATTAGAGAACCTGCCAGTTATGACAGATCCTTATCAACTGGCAGCTATGGAAATCCTGACAGCCCTCTATCCTCCTGCTTATATTGCCAAACCAGAAATTGTCTCCTCCCTCGTCTTGACTATGGTCAATCTTTGTATTGAGCGCGGTCATTCAGCATTGGCTACTTTTCCTTATACTCTTTATGGAATGATGCTGTGCGGCGTCGAAGGAGACATCGAAGCTGGCTACTACGCTGGATTAATCGCTTTAAAGCTGCTAGAACAATTTAATGCTAGCCAACAGAAAGCTAAGGTTTATGTAATGTTTAATGGTCATATAAGAATCTGGAAAGAGTCTACTAAAAATACCCTTGCTTCATTTTTAGAAGGGATGAAAGTTGGTGTCGAAAGTGGCGATTTAGAATGGGCAATTTATAATTGCAAGCACTATATTACCAATTTATTTTTGGTGGGGGAATCGCTAGAATATGTCAAAGATAAACAAACCGTTTATATGGAGTTTTTACTGAAAAATAAACACGAATTTGCCATAGGTTATGCTCAAATTTGGCAAGTAACTGCTTCAAGCTTAAGAAGCCAAACAGCAGAGCAAGTACGATTAGTTAGCGGCAGGTTGGATGAACCTGCTGTGATTTCGCGTTGGCAGCAAGAAAATAATCGAATGTCGCTGTTTGCAGCTTATGTTGCTAAATTGATGCTGCTTTATTTACTTAAAGATTATGCTCCGGCTGTTGCCAGCGGTAAATTAGCGGCAGAATACGCAGATGGGGCGATCGGCTTAATCACTGTTGGGGTACACAATTTCTACTATTCGCTGGCCCTCCTGGCTAACTATCCTGACAGTGACAATCAAGAAGCAGACTTAGCTATTGTTAGCTCTAACCAGCAAATTATGAAAAAGTGGGCCTACCATGCACCCATGAATTATCAGCACAAGTACGACTTAGTTGAAGCTGAGAAAGCTCGAATTTTTAGCGATAAACTTGCAGCAATGGATTATTATGACTTAGCTATTAAAGGAGCGGCTGCTAACGGTTACATCCAAGAAGAAGCATTAGCATATGAATTAGCTGGAGAGTTTTATCAATCTTTGGATAAAGAGATAATTGCTCGAGCTTATCTGACAAAAGCTTATTATGCCTACATCCGCTGGGGAGCTACAGCCAAAGTTAAATACTTAGAATCCCGTTATCATTATTTAGTCGATCGCAATCAAGGAGCAATATCTAAAAATGTTGATCTCATGACTGCTACCACTACTGTTGACAATAGCTTGATGCTGGATTTACCAACAGTTGTCAAAGCATCTCAAGCTGTTTCGAGCGAAATTATCCTCAGCCGTTTGCTAGAGAAACTCGTACAGCTTGTGAAGGAAAACGCAGGCGCTCAAAAAGTATTATTTCTTGCCAAGACAGGTAATGAATTATTCATAGAAGCTGGAGTTACAGGTGAGTTAAATGATGTAACTCTGTTACAATCTATCCCGATTGCCGAATCCGAGATTCTGCCCATTTCCTTAATTAACTATGTAGAAAGAACCCAACAATACTTGGTTTTAGACGATGCTACCCGATCCGATCAATTCCAATTTGACCCGTATATTGCCACCAATAAACCCCTATCTATCCTGGTATTGCCGATTATCCATCAAGGCAACCTTACGGGAATTTTTTATTTAGAAAATAATTTAACAAAAGGTGCTTTTACTAGCGACAGGCTAGAAATTTTGGGAATATTGTCTGCACAAGCAGCTATTTCTCTAGAAAATGCCCGTTTTTATACTATTCTGGAAACGCGAGTAGCGCAAAGAACTGAGAAATTGCAAACTGCATTGGAAGAACTCCGCCACACTCAATTGCAGCTAATTCAAAGTGAAAAAATGTCCAGTTTAGGGCAAGTCGTCGGGGGAATTGCTCACGAAATCAATAACCCCATTAATTTTATTTATGGAAATTTACATTACACCAATGAATACGCTGAAAACTTACTAGATTTACTACGTTTATACCAAAATCATTACCCAAATCCCGTGCAAGAAATAGTCAATGAAACAGAGCAAATAGATTTAGATTTTTTGATGACTGATTTCACTAAAATGATAGATTCAATGAGAGTTGGTGCTGCGAGAGTTCGCGATATCGTGCTGTCGCTGCGAAACTTTTCTCGGCTAGATGAATCAGATAGAAAATGGGTTAATCTCCACGAAGGTATCGACAGCACGTTGATGATTTTGGATCACAAATTAATTGATATTCAAGTGCTCAAGGAGTACGGCAATTTGCCTTTAGTGAACTGCTATCCGGGAGAAATTAATCAGGTATTTATGAATGTACTGACTAATGCTATTGATGCTTTGTCTCGCGAAAAAAGAGGGAGGGAAGTTGACTCGACAATTCAGATTTGCACTGAAGTCGCCGAAGGAAATCAAGTAGCAATTCGCATTGTAGATAATGGTGTGGGGATGAGTTCGGAGGTATTGGGTAAAATATTTGACCCGTTTTTTACTACTAAAGAGGTAGGTAAGGGGACGGGTTTGGGATTGTCTATCAGTTATCAAATTGTGGTAGAACAACATGGAGGAAAGCTAATTTGCAAGTCGGAACCCGGAGAGGGAAGCGAGGTTAGTATTTTCCTTCCGTATTGATGAATTAAAGCCATCGTGAAAGCAACTGTTCAACTACTTTCACAAAGCCGATCGCAATTTGAATCAACGGCCAACCCACAAAACAAATGAACACCGCCCAGCGAGTTTGAATATCCAAACCTTGGCGAACCGCCACAATTACAGCTAGCAAACTCCACACAGCTAATATCCGCTCAATTCCTTCTCCCAGCAAGGGAATTAGCGTTAAAAAATTCAGCACTTGGGGCGCGTAAGCAAACCCGATCGGAACCAACAACTCCCCATAAGTTACGTGCCCCTGCTTCAGCCACTCTCCGATTTTAAAGATAGTGAAAGTCCAAAAATAATAACCCCCCGCGACTGCCAAACCATCTATCCAAAGTGCTAAAAATAACACTGATAGCTCAGTTCGATTGATTAACAAAATGACAGCACTGCCCAACACGCGGGACAGCGCAGCTAAAATTACAATTGTTAAAGCTATCCGCTTAGTTCTGCGAGTGTAGGGAGTTTTTTCGTAAAAATTGCCGTTCAATGAAAGTGCGTTCCAAAGGGTTGCCCCCAAGCCTGCAATTGAATCTTCTCCCTTCACGTTGAACTCCTGCTCCTCAAGATAGTTGACAACTTTAAAAAAATAAGCTCTAATACAGCACAATCACCGAACTATTTCTAGGTAATTAGGTAATTAATTGGCATTATACCAGATTTTATTAAATGCTAAGATTGATTTTACGGATACTTGCATGGCTGCGCGGGGGAAGTTTAAATTTGTTGCTCATCGCAGGTGTAATCCTGATAATTTGGGGCCTTCTTTCGCCGGTGGGAACTGTTATATGGTGGCTGAATCAAAGTGCCGAAACTTTTGGTATCAAGAAAAATCCGCCGGAGATATTGCCCTCAAACAAGGGCAATTTAGAAGCCCGCAAGTCTTCGCAGCTCAATTGTTATATCATCTTTTTACCGGGAGTTGGCGATTTTTCAGGGGATGAATTAACCCCTGGTGAAGAGTTTTTTCTCAAGCGTTTAGTTAAAAGTCACCCGCAGTGCGTAGCAGTGGGCGATGTTTTTCCTTATTCAGCGTCTAACAAAAGTTTAGGAGGAGAGCGTTGGCTAGCTCCTTTTTGGCGGTTTGCAGAACACGCACAAAAAGGGCCGATTGCGGGGGATATATTCATCAAAATTCGCAATCTCTGGAGGTTTGCAATTTCTCTAGATTATCGCTACGGCTTTGCATACAATCAGGGAATTGCTAAGGCAATTATCGCTCGCATGAATGCTCAATCTCCGATAACAGTTAATCCTCAAAAACCTTTGAAAGTTATTTTAATTGGCACTAGCGGCGGTGCACAAGTTGCTTTGGGTGCTACTCGCTATCTTAAAGAATGGCTGAAGGCAGAAATTACGGTTGTTTCGGTTGGGGGCGTGTTCTCGGGAGAAAATGGTTTTGCAGAGGCCGATCGCATTTTCCACTTTCGCGGCACTCGCGATTCAATTGAGGATATTGGCGGCATAGTTTTTCCGAGTCGCTGGTACTGGTACGCGACTTCTCCTTTCAACCAAGCTCGTTTGCAAGGCCGCTATGCAGCAGCTTTGAGCGGCCCTCACAAGCATGACGGCGATGAGGGATATTTTGGGGAAAATCTAGCAGCGGACGGTATAAAGTATGTAGATATAACGCTGGACAAGATTAATCAATTGCCTGTTTGGTCTGAGGGCGCGCGCGATTGATGAGTTCTTGCATATTCGATAGCCATTAGTTATTAATTGTGTCATTGTTAATTGTACGTCGCTTGAAGCTTGGCATTGTTGCCTTCCAGTCTCTACCTCCAATTCCCAATTCCCTGTTTGGCCGATGCCCGATGCCCAATTCCCAATCCCCCATTCCCTATTATCAATGTCTCGACCAACATTATATATTGCCATCACAAATCACGGATTCGGGCACGCTGTCCGAGTCTCCTCCGTAGCTGCAAAAATTCAAGAATTAAATCCAGATATCTTACTAATTATCACAACAACAGCACCTCGCTGGCTGCTAGAATCTTATATTACGGGCGACTTTATCCACCGTCCCCGCGCTTTTGATGTCGGAGTCGTGCAAGCTGACAGTTTGAATATGGATAAAGATGCGACGCTGGAAAAATTGCGGGAAATTCGGAAAAAGCAAAATTCCCTAATTGCCAGCGAAGTTACTTTTATCAAGCAAAATCGGGTGGGTTTGGTGCTGGCAGATATTCCTCCTTTGGCAACGCGAATGGCTGCAGCGGCTGGAGTTCCTTGCTGGATGATGAGCAATTTTGGGTGGGATTTTATCTATCGAGATTGGGGCGGGGAATTTGTAGAAATGGCAGATTGGATTGGTGAATGTTTCGGGATGTGCGATCGCCTTTTTCGTCTTCCTTTGCACGAACCGATGCCAGCTTTCCCAAATATTCAAGATGTGGGCTTGACTGGCGGCAATCCTCGCTACACTAACGAAAAAGTTCGGGAAGTATTCGGCATCGAAACACCGCTGGAAAAAACTGTATTGTTGACTTTCGGCGGATTGGGTTTAGAGGAAATTCCTTATCAAAATTTACAGCAATTTAGCGACTGGCAATTTATTACTTTTGATGCGGGAGCACCCGATTTGCCGAATTTGATTAAAGTCAAAAATCAGGAGTTTGCAAAATCTCTCCCGATTTTACCCCGTCCGGTTGATATTATGCCTGTCTGCGGGCGCTTAGTTTCTAAACCGGGATACAGCACTTTTGCGGAAGCTTTGCGCTTGGAAATACCTGTTGTTTCTATAATGAGAGAAGGTTTTGCAGAAGCTGCGGTGTTGCTGGAATGGCTTCAAAATTATGCGGAACATCAAATTGTGACGGCGACGGAGTTTTTTGAGGGGGATTGGGAGTTTTTGCGACAACCGCTGCATCCCCCCTGTTTGTCGGATAAATTGGATAAAAATGGTACGGAGGCGATCGCCCAAGCTGTTGTAGACTATTTTTCATAAGTGCGATTAGAAATCGATCTTATACAAACAAAGTCTACCTCCGCCAACAGAAGAGTTTGGCATCAGTCTCATCCAAAATCTAAAATCTAAAATCTACAATCTACAATCGAATGAATCACTATCAACAGATACTCAAGATTCAAACTACCGGGAAATCTCTGTCCAAAATCACTCCTAAGATAGAAGATGCGGTGGCGACTTCAGGTATTAAAACAGGACTTTGTAGCTTATTTTTGCGCCACACTTCTGCTAGTTTGGTGATTCAAGAAAATGCTGACCCGGATGTACTTAAGGATTTGGCTAACTTTTTAGCTAAACTGGTACCGGAGGACGATCGCTACATTCACGATGCGGAAGGCCCAGACGATATGCCGGCGCACATTCGCACTGCGCTGACTCATACTTCTGAACAAATCCCGATCGATCGCGGCAGATTGCTGTTAGGAACTTGGCAGGGAATTTACCTGTGGGAACACCGCCAGCGGGGTCACATTCGCGAATTAGTTGTTCACGTCAGCGGCACTTGATCGGAATTTGTACCTCGCTGATTTTAGTTGCTTCCGGCGTCATCGGGGAATTGTAAAAAAAGCGACGCGGCGGCCCGACTATTTCGTATTCAGGATGTTCTTGAAGCCAATCTTTGAGTTTCTGGAGGTTATTTTCGTAGCTTTCCCAAGTGTAGGCCCCGCGCACGCCGATGCTGACAACCGTCATCGGCGAAGTATCCGTGATTTCTACAGCGGAGTTAACGCTACTGGGGGCGATATTTGGTGCGGGATAGAGGAACGAAACTTCTGCTTGGGGAACCGCATCGATTTGCCCGGAAGTTTCCGTGTAGCGCGCTTCTACTGGTGTTGTCATCGCAATTTGGTTGTTGCTGATGTGTTGAAATAAGGGATTGAAGGCGATGCCAGTTGCTTGTCGCAAATCGCCCGCGTGGGTGTAGGTGACAGCGCGGTACTGAGGATATTGCTTAACTTCTATCACCCCAATCTGTGCGGGTTCAGGGAATCCAGTAGGTAATACCATTTGAGATTTAAAAGTTTAGATTTTACATTGAAGAAGGGGAAAAGACTGACTATGCAAGGGTTTGGAACTTGCTTGCAGTTGCATGGTTTTTGGCAACTGGTATAAATAGGCTGAGATTGTTTGCAGACAATCGTTCAGGCGGCACAATTAGTTTAGCAGTTATTTAAGGCGCTGCTAACTGTCGATCGCCTAGAATTAGTTGAGAGATTATCAATTAACCTCGTAATAATACGGACGGCACTGAGTAAGCACAGAAACATTAATCTAGTTGTGCTTGAAAAATTAGCGTTTTTCAGGTGTTTGCTATTTGTGTCGGAAAATATTCCGCTGTTTGGTCGATCGAGCTGTGCGTTCTCAGTTATTGGGACGCTTATCGCGTTCAGTAACGCCTATCAATTATACCGCTTTCAGGGAATGACGTATGAAAAAGATTCTAGTGATTGAGGACCAGCAAGTAATTCGGGAGAATATTCTCAAACTCCTCAAAGCTGAAGGTTTCGACGTGACGGGTGCAGAAAATGGAGCACAAGGTTTATATGCGGCGGTGTCAAATGTTCCCGACGTGATTATTTGCGACGTGATGATGCCAGAACTTGACGGGTATGGGGTGCTGATGGCCTTGCGATCTAATCCTGTTACTGCTACAGTACCTTTTGTTTTTCTCACGGGTAAAGCCGATCGCTGTGAAATGCGGCAAGGTATGGAATTGGGAGCAGATGATTACCTGACTAAACCTTTTACTAAAGCTGAACTTGTGGGCGCGATATCGAGCCGCTTGAAAAAACAAGAAGCTTTCGCCGAACAGTACAATACTTTGCGATCGCAAAGCAGCGAATTGATCCAAGATGCCACCGACAAATTAGAGCGGATAAAAATAAGTTTGCGCGACGCACTGGAACGAGAAGAATTCCAAGTTTACTATCAGCCGCAAGTCAATGTCCACACTGGTAAGATTATGAGCGCAGAAGCTTTAGTGCGCTGGGTACATCCAGAAAAAGGGCTGATTTCGCCCGCAGAATTTATTCCGGCTGCCGAAGAAACTGGCTTCATTGTACAGTTAGGGGAGTGGGTTTTGCAGACAGCTTGCAAGCAAATACAAGTTTGGCAAAAGGCTGGTTTTTCGGGGCTGCGGGTAGCGGTGAATCTGTCGCCACGCCAATTTCACCAACCGGATCTCAGCAGCAGAGTTGCCCAAATTTTAGCAGAGACTGGTTTGCAAGCGAGCAGTTTGGAATTAGAGCTGACCGAAAGTTTGATGGTAGAAGATGCCGAAAGTGCGATCGCTACTTTGCAACTATTGAAAAATTTGGGAGTTTCTATATCTATTGATGATTTCGGAACTGGGTATTCTTCTTTAAGCTATCTGACGCAATACCCCTTCGATACTTTAAAAATAGACCGCTGTTTTATCAGCAATATCACCGATGGTTGCACCAATGCAGCAATTGTGAAAGCTATTATTGAAATGGCGCACAGTCTCTGTCTTGAGGTAATTGCCGAAGGAGTTGAAACAGAAGCCGAAAAAGATTTTCTCTGGCGCTATAAGTGCGATATAATGCAAGGATATTTGTTCAGTCCTCCTTTGGCGGCAGCGGATTTTGAACAGTTGTTGGTGGCAGGGAAATAGAAGATTTGCTAAATAAATATTAGTCATTGAATTAAGCGCGATCGGGGTGGAATATGGTTTTAGAATCCAGCAGTAACGTTGACTCACTCAAATCCAGCACTAAAAACAATAAGGATTTTTACCGAGCTGTTCAACTAGCTATAGTAATAGTATTTTTAGCTATTTTGTCCAAATTCTTTGTCATAGTCAACGCTGGAGAACGGGGCGTGCTGATGCAGTTTGGTAAAGTGCAAGAACAGGTACTCGGAGAAGGAATTCACGTAATAGTCCCCACAGTTTATACTGTAAAAAAGTTGAGCGTCAGGGTGCAAAAACAGGAAAGTTCCGCTGAAGCTTCCTCAAAAGATTTGCAAGATGTTTTCACGGATGTAGCGCTCAACTGGCATATTATTCCAGAAGAAGCAAATGCTATTTTTCAACAAATAGGTGACGAAAAGGAAGTCGTGGCTCGCATTATCGATCCGGCGGTTGAAGAAGTATTAAAAGCAGTTATGGCCAAATACACGGCTGAAGAAATTATTACTAAACGGGGAGAAGTTAAAGCCGCAGTTGATGATTCTTTGACCTTGAGGCTGGTTACATATCACATTGCAGTAGACGATATTTCTTTAGTACACGTTCACTTTTCTGAGCGGTTTAGCGAGGCGGTGGAGGCGAAACAAATTGCCGAACAGGAGGCAAAAAGAGGGGAGTTTTTAGCGCTGAAGGCAGTAAAACAGGCTGAGGCTAAGGTGAATTTAGCCAAGGGAGAAGCCGAAGTGCAAAGGTTGCTGCGGGACAATTTGACTCCCGAACTTTTGGAAAGGCAGGCTATAGAAAAATGGGATGGGAAATTGCCGCTGATTGTTGGTGATGGGGGTAAAAATTTATTGGACTTGAGGAAATTGGTTGAGAGATAACAGCCCTGGAGGCATCAGCCCAAAGAAACCGGGTTTTTTACCTAATCTGTAACCTACAACGAAGGATTTTCGGAAAAAAACCCGGTTTCTGACCGAAAGCATCCAGGATACCCGCCACGTGATTCATCCGTCCATAAATAAAAAACCTGTATCCGATGAAACTTGCCCCCCGAATTTATCCGTGGGGTCAATCCTTCAATCTCAAATCTCAAATCTCAAATCTAAAATCGATTGACTATCTGTGCACAATTCCAGTACAAAAATACAGGGAATTTAGCTTTTTATGTCGGTAAAAAACCCGGTTTCTTGAGTATTCGTGCGTAACTCCTGAATTACCAATTATATCATGTCCGGTCGATTACCCTGATTATTGTAGGGGCGGGTTCACCAATAATATTTGCCCCTAACGGACAATCTCACAAACCCGCCCCGGCTTATGTATTATGGGCGATAGATCAGACATGATATTACCCAGCACCTTAAGTTAATATCTGTTCAAAAGCTTTAGCAATTCCCGTTTGAAAGCGCTGTCGGTGTTTCAGTTTCAAAACAGGTTTAATTATTTCAAAAGATACATTTGAACTCGGTTCGATAGCTGAAATTTTAATCGCTCGCAGTGTAGATAGCTGCAATTCTTTTTTTACCATCAATTCAGGAATAGCCGCTGCACCTGTGCCACTTTCCACCACTGCTTTTACCATTTCACTGCTGTTCAAAACTAAAGTTACATTCAATTCATGGGGATTAATGCCCCAACTTTGCAAAGCTTGTTCCAACATTTGCTGAACTCCAGAACCAGCTTCTCGCATCACCCAATCCGTTTTCGCAATTTCCGCTAAACTCACCTCTGCACGTTCAAACCAAGGGTGAGATTTGCCAACTACAATCAGCAAGCGTTCGCTGCCTACAACTTCTTCCTCCAGAGTGCTCTTAAGTGAAGCTTTAATATCTCCCGTCACTAAACCCAAATCAAATGTGCCCGTCGCCGTCCCCGCACAAATTTCTTCGGCATTTGCCAGAGTACAATTCACGCAAATACCAGGATATTTTTGTTTGAACTTGCTAAGTTTATCAGGCAACCAATAATTGCCAATGGTCAGACTGCAACCCAATTTTAAATCGCCTCGCTGCAAGTCGTTCAACTCCCGCAAACCTCTCTCTGTCAAAGCAACTTGGTCTAGAATTTTCTGCGTTTCAACTTGCAGCAACTTCCCAGCATCTGTGATTTCGATGCGGCGGCCGATGCGGTGAAATAGTTTTACTCCGTATTGCGCCTCTAAGCTTTGGATTGCCGCGCTGACAGCGGGTTGGGTGATGTAAAGTTCTTCCGCTGCGCGGCTGAAGTGCAGGTGTTCCGCGACAGCTAGAAAAACTCGCAGTTGGTCAAGCGTCATTCCGGCCATGCTGAGTACCCTTTTACTAAATACAGACAGTTCTTTTTTGAAATAAAAATCTTTGGCGGCTAAACTTTGACCTGAACTTTTCGAGTCTCTGGTACAGACTGGAATTCCCCGAAAGCACGGTTGCCAGCCGCTATTTAAATTTTCCTTTTAACATAAAGGGTTTGGGCTGGTGGCGACAGATAGGTGTCGTCTTCCAACAGTTCTTTGGCCGTGGCACTGCATCACTTGTATTTATTAATTCGATAACAAACAACATTTGATTCTACCTGTCAAGAGCCTTAAGGTGATACTTAAGCTTCTAACGCAGGGCCCGATGCTGAAGCAGCACCGACAAGTTTAAGCCGATCGCCAAAAGTCGATCGGCAACAAGAGAGAAGATAAATGACTAAGAAAACGCCAAAAAATCACAGTCCCCACGGCTTAAAGCCGGACTGCCTCTCGTTTGGGGAGGTTTTAGCTCAATCCTTTGCTGTCATTGCACCTACAACTATACCCGCATCTAATCTAGGGTTAATTGTCGCTCTTTCGGGTAACGGGGCTTGGCTGAGCTTTCTCATCGGCTTGATGGGCCTAGTATTTGTCAGCATCAATATCAACCAATTTGCGAGTCGATCGGCTTCTGCTGGTTCTCTTTATTCTTATATTGTTAAAGGACTTGGCCCGACGGCAGGCGTAATTTGCGGCTGGAGTTTGGTACTGGCTTATCTATTTACTGCGATGTCCGTTTTGTGTGGTTTTGCCAACTTTACGGGTACTTTCATCGGTCATTTAGGCATCCATCCCTCGCCGATTACGCTGTTAGCGATCGGGGCGGGCGTTGCTTGGTATGCAGGTTATAAAGATATCCAACTCTCAGCTATGGCGATGCTGTGGCTGGAGGGGGCATCAGTGGCAGCGATTTTTATCTTGGGAATCATCATCTGGGCGCACAAAGGTTTTGCCCTGGATATGTCCCAATTAACTTTGGAAGGCGTAACCCCCGGCAATATAGCGACGGGACTTGTATTAGTAATGTTTGGTTTCTCTGGTTTTGAAAGCGCTACATCTCTGGGCGACGAAGCGAAAAAACCCTTAAAAAATATCCCCAGGGCTGTCATGGGCAGTGCTGTCATGGCAGGCTTATTCTTCATTTTGATGACCTATATTGAGGTTTTGGGTTTTAGCGGTACTGGAGTTTCTATTACTAATAGTGAAGAACCTCTGACTTTTCTGGCGCAACAAGTGGGCATGGGTTGGCTGGGAGAGTTAGTGGCTTTCGGCGCTTTATTTAGCTTTTTTGCTTGCGTGCTCGGCAGCATCAATCCAGCCGCGAGAGTGTTTTTTATGATGGCGCGCCACGGTTTGTTTCACTCTTCATTAGGTGTAGCGCATTCGTCTAATAGAACTCCCCACGTTGCAGTAACGATGTGTACATTTATGACATTTTTGGTGCCTGCTGTGATGTCTATGTTTAACATCAAACTGTTCGATTGTATGGGTTATTTGGGGGCAATTTGCAGCTACGGATTTTTAACCGTGTACGTCTTAATTTCGATCGCCGCACCGATGTACCTGCACAAAATTGGTAAATTGCGCGTGCGGGATGTAGCGTTTTCGGCTGTGGCGATCGCATTTATGATGATTCCGATTGCGGGCAGCGTGGGCATTCCCGGCAGCACTATGTTCCCACCTCCAGAAGCTCCTTACAATGCCTTTCCTTACTTGTTCTTGATGTACTTGGTGGCTACTTGCGGATGGTTTTTCTGGCAACGGCTGCGTTCTCCTGGACTGGCGGGATCGATGCAGCAGGGTATTGACGCAATTCATGCCAAGTTCGAGGAAGAAAATGCAATTTATGGTGGTGTTCGATTGAAAGCCGTTCCCTTTGACAGCGAGCGTTTTTGATTAACAGTTACCAGTTCACAGTCAAAACTAATAGTTTTTAGCAACTGGGTTTTTGCTGAGATATTGCAGCCTTGTCAATAAGCATTTCAAGGACGTTGCTCTGATCAACAGCCCACAATAAAATTTGATTTTTGTGGAACGGGCATCTTGCCCGTTCCTAAGATACAATCCCAGCAAGTACAACCAAATAAAAAATCGGAGGAGACAGAGAAATGAATGAATTACTAACAGCAATTTCTACGGGAATGACAGCTTTTACGGCTACGAATCTAGACGATATTCTGATTCTGCTGCTGTTTTTTTCGCAGGTGAATGCAGTATTTCGGCGCAGGCATATCGTCTTCGGTCAGTTTCTGGGCTTTACTGCACTGGTTTTTGTTAGCCTTCCCGGCTTTTTTGGCCGCTTAATCTTTCCGCCAGATTGGATCGGAATGCTGGGTTTGCTGCCAATTGCGATCGGGCTTAGCCGCTTGCTGAATCCAGAAACTGACGATTCGGAAGTTGAGGCAGAATTAGAGCAATCTGAGAAATCTTTTTTTAGCAGTTTTCTGTCTCCTCAAACTTACAGCGTAGCAGCGGTGACGGTGGCCAATGGCGGCGACAATATCGGGATATATGTGCCGCTTTTTGCTAGCAATACTTTAGAAAGTTTGGCGGTGATTCTCGGCGTATTCTTCGCGATGGTGGGCGTTTGGTGCTACGCTGCTTATCGGTTAATTCAGATGCGGGCGATCGCAGATACTCTGACTCGCTACGGCAATCAGCTTGTGCCTTTTGTTTTAATCGGATTGGGAATGGCGATTCTGGTTAAAAGCGGCACTCTGGCAAGCCCAACTTTAAGTATAATATCTTTAGTGGGTTGCGGTTTCTGTTTGATAACGATGAGCAGAAGTAACGCCAGCGAAACTGAAGTTTAGAAAAATTGCAGGGACAGCACATGAATTGGATTGCAGCAGCGATTATTGCCGGTATTACATCTTTTGCCGCAACCAATATCGACGATATGGTGATTTCGATGCTGTTCTTCGCCCAGGTAAATGATACTTTTCGCCCCCGGCATATCTTTGTCGGTAAGTACCTCGGATTTGCAGCACTCATCGCTGCTAGTTTGCCCGGTTTTTTTGGTGGGTTAATTGTGCCGAAAGCTTGGATTGGTTTGCTGGGTTTGGTTCCGATCGCGATCGGCATCAGTCACTTAGTCAAGAGAGAAAATGAGGAAAATGACGTACAAGCAGTATCGGGCGAATTTAACCGTCAATCTAACTCATCTGCTGTGTCAAAATTAGCAAATCTTTTCAATCCCCAAACTTTGAATGTGGCTGCGGTAACAGTAGCGAATGGGGGTGACAACATCGGTATTTACTTGCCGCTGTTTGCTAGCAGCGATTTGCCGAGCTTGGTGGTGATTTTGGCGGTTTTCTCGGTGATGGTAGGTGTTTGGTCTTATGTCGCTTACCGGTTAACTCGCCAAAGGGCGATCGCCCATATTTTGACTCGCTATACCAAGGCTGCTGTCCCTTTTGTCTTGATTGGTTTGGGAATATTCATCCTGATTGAAAGTGGTAGTTATCGGGTGATCCCGCCATTTTAATCTAACTAATAATCGACCAATGTTTCGCTACTTTCATCCCTCTATAGGTAGATAATTTGCCATAAATTTTAAGTCCGAACTCATCACTTTTCCCTTAACAATTGTTTGCTTAAGAAGGGCGGGAAATTGCTTGAAATTTATCAACAAATATGCTAAGTTAATAATGAAGTGAGTGACCAAGCTAAAACCAGCTTCAAACTAATTTAGCCTCAAGTAGTCACGAAACTTGAAACCATCTTTTGAGCTAGCCAATTGCCAGACTTAGGCAACAATATACCTCTTGTCTCAAGAAATCCTGTAGTGGTGAATCAAACCGAGCTAAAAAATTGAGGATTAATCCCTAAACGCTCGCCCGCTCGCTTCGCCACTACCCCACGCCGAGCGACTTTGACAATAGGTATAATGCTAAAAAAAACAGATTTTTCGCTTCGGCAAAATTGGGTTTTTCAGGCAAACCAGTTAAAGAGATATCGTTTTTGCCTAAGTCCTAAAATAGCAAGCAAACAGAAAGTGGGAAAAAACCTGACAATCGAGAAAAGGAGAAAAATTGTGAAAATCTTCAAATTTGTTTTAGTGCTCTTGGTAATGACCGCCAATTTAGTATTCGTTCCCCCATCCTGGGCCGACGCTCCAAAAACGCCGAAATATGCGAGCAATCCCGACTACATAGAGGTGACTCAATCTCTGAACACTCTCAAGGCAGCGAAAGACGCACCCGATACCGCCCAGAATTATACCCCTGAGCAACTTCAGCAAAAAATCTCTCAATTGGAGTTTCAAAAATACACTTTAGAAACGGGAAAACCTTGGGGTCAGTGCCGCAACGAGACAGGAAAAACCCTGGCTGTCTACGGCCCGAAAGGCAAAAAAGCCGCTTCTTCTACTTACGAGAATGCCCTTTATTTTCTAGCTGACGGCCAAACCACTGAACATAAATGGGATTGCGATGGAATTTATCTACCCAGCGATATCAAAGCAACTGATTTAAGAACGACAGATCAACCTTCAGAAGAATTGACGGGGGGTCTAGCTGTTAAGATAGTTGACGGAACTCAAGTTGTAGCCAGAGCTAATCCCGATACGGGGGCTGTAGAATTCAACGTTCCTACTGCTAAGGTTTTCCAGCCTGGGGATGCGAATTGGTTTGTTCCTGATGTGACTCAGGCTTACATAGATACGCAAGTTCCCAACGCACCAACGGAGGAAAATGATTAGTTTTGGTGAAGTGGTAATGCGATCGGCTGTTTAAAGCCCGTTGCAACGCAAAATCCCGCCGGGTATTTATACCCGGCGGATAATCGTCCCAGCGCAAATATATCGGTTGACCTTCTCATTTCCAGTAAAAATTAAAAGGTTTATCTATGCTATTAAATTGGAAATCCACAAAAGTAAATACAGAAAAGATTAAGCGACTTAATCCGTCGCGGGTGCGGGATCACTTGGCAAACGAGCGCACTTATTTAGCATGGATGCGGACAGCAATATCGCTGATGGGTTTTGGCGTAGTTATCGTGCGCCTTCGCACCTTTCATCCCCCTCTACTCCCAACTCCCGGCAATGGCTGGAAGTTGGGTTTGCTTTTTTCAGCAGTGGGTTTGCTGACGGTGTTATTCTCAACTAAGCACTACTTTGGTGTCCGTCAGGATATCGATTACGATACTTATGAACCTACGGATCGCTGGGTAATTCTTTTTAGCCTCGCGATCGCCATCCTAGGGGCTGGGGTAATTTATTATATGTTCACCGTTCCTTCTAGCTCATTTGGTTTGATGGCACCTGAATAATGGTGGCGGTTTAATATGAAGATTAAAGAGTTCGATCGCGTGCAATTATCGTTCCAACTGAGATGTTGCACCATTGTCAAGAACAGGCAAGATGCCTGTTCCACAAAAAGTGCATTTTCTTGTGGGGAGTAGGGGGTTGGGCATCCTGCCCGCCCAAAAAAGGCTTATCGAGAATGGTGCAAGATGTGAGCTCCCACCGATGCAAGTAGATGATGAGAAACCAAACCAGCACAATCTGTCGCGGGCGATCGATCGATCGGCAAATGAGCGCACCTTCTTAGCCTGGATGCGGGCCGCGATCGCCCTCATGGCTTTTGGCGTCGTCATCATCCGACTTCGCGTGGTGCAAATGCCCGTACATTACCGTCAGGCGATGGGGTGGAAGTTGGGTTTAATTTTCTCTCTAATAGGTTGGGTGACAGTCTTAATCTCAACTAAGCATTACTTCACCGTTCGCCACCAAATTGACCACGATACCTACAATCCCCCAGACGGCATGGTTTTATTTTTCAGTTTTGCTGTGGGCTTATTGGGGATTGGAGTAATTTATTCAATTTTGGCAACCGCCCTGAGCCCAAGTAGTTTTGTAATACCCGATTGATTGTCAACAGGAGTTAATCATGAATAGCGATATAGTTGCCACGATCGCTTCCATTCTCATCTTAGGTGCTGCTATCTGGGCCGCATTCGTAGTGCTGGAGACTGTCGCGAAAATAGTCCCTAAATTGCTGGGCGTGACAGTCGCGATCGGGCTTTTACTCGTTTACCTGCAATTTTACTGGGGCATCGACACTGCATATCTTTGGCAAACTGTCAAGCATTTGCCGGAAACTTTCAATTTGTCGATCGGCGCTTAAATTATCACCAGCCAGCATTCTCAACAACCTCTCTCGGATAGATATTTTAGTACCGCAAACAAAGTATATTTAGCCGATTCCACAAAATACGGTAACTTGATTGACTTACTAGACATAACTGATTTAGGCTGTTAAACTACGGTAAGTCGATCGAGTAATGAGCTATTAACGTGGAAAACGCTAAAAAAGTCATTGAAGAGTACCAGCTTGCAGGACAACTAAGCCAACAGTTGCCACAAGCTAAGGGCTTTAACGAAGTCTGGTTTAAAAAAATCCGAGGCGGGTTGCTTCTGGCAATTGGATATTTGCTATCACCGCTGTGTTGGTGGAACGACATATTTTTCAATCTGCCAATTGCCTACGCCTTTGGGTATATCTTCAGTTGGCTTTCCCCAGATTTACTGTTTCCTTGCACAATTGTCGGCTACTGGCTTTCCAATATTGTGGGAATTCTGTTGATGCAGCTAGGAACTTTAGATGTTTTTACAGACAAACCCAAGGAAAAAAACCTCAAAAAAGAGTTATTGACGGGTGTAGTTTCCTCAACCGCCTTCACTGTTGTCATTGTGGCATTGATTTATTTTAATGTTCTCGATACTCCCGATTTCTTTTCCGGCCAGCAGCCGGTTAACCTCAGCTCTGCTTTACCTGTGACGCTCGTCACTTCAAGGTAAAAAGCAGAATATAAACCCCATAAATGAATCGAGGGTTTTTCATCAGTTACACAGGTACATTTAAGAAAATCAGGGAGCTTTTACACTACAATTTTTGTAGTATTGTTTATTTGCATTTACTTAATTTTACCAAGAACATTGTTGCTGAAAACGCGATCCTTCTAAAGCGTTGAAGAGACATTTTTTTGGTAAAAATCTTGAAATGCAAGTGATATTTAGCCTGTGTAGCTGTGTTGTTATAGCCACCCAAGTTATCTATTTGTTGGTTGGCAGCGCTTAAATACACAGTTTTTGGGCATAACAGTGAACTACTTATTACTATCGTTTCTCAGCTTTTTTGTTGGCATTATCGTTGGTTTGACCGGAGTTGGCGGAGCGTCGCTCATCACCCCAATGTTAATTTTTGTTTTCCAAATTCCAGCATCAATTGCTATTAGTTCGGATGTCGTAGCTGCCACACTGATGAAAGTTGTTGGCGGCTTCAAACACTGGCAGCAAAAGACCCTCGACTTGCAAATAGTTAAGTGGCTGGCTTTGGGCAGCGTGCCCGGTTCGCTGACTGGCGTGTGGATTTTACACTGCATCAAATCCAGCGGAAGTCAGGACTTAGACAGCATATTGCTGCGCTGTCTCGGAGTAGCGATCGCACTAATTGTCGCTTTATCGCTGACCCAATTAGTGGTCAAAACATTTTTCCCTAATTTTAAATTGCCTTCGCCCCCTAAATGGGACTTAAATACTAATTATGGCCGTATTTGTACTGTGAGTGCGGCAGCAATTTTAGGCTGCATAGTGGGAATCACTAGCGTGTCTTCCGGTTCGATGTTTGCACTGTTGCTGATTGCTTTTTTCCGCCTGGATACTTCTAAATTGGTGGGTACAGATATTTCGCAGGCGGCAATTTTGTTGATGTTTACATCTCTGGGACACCTCAGCCTCGGAACAGTAGACTGGGGTTTAGTATTGCCGATTTGGTTGGGTTCGGTGCCGGGAGTTTTGGTAGGTGCTAAATTATGCCAAATTATGCCTCAGCGCCCGCTAAAGTTTGTTATTTACGGAATGTTGGCGATGGCTAGTTGGAAGTTGTATCAAGTCTGATAGGTAGGGTAATGTCAGGAGTATTGCTGTCAACAAATATGCGCTTTCTCTGCATTCTGGCAGGGGTTTAAACCCCTGGTTCAAAGCTGAAGTCCTCGCTATGAGGACTATTAATATCGTGTCCGATCGATTGACCGCGATTAAATGCCGGGGCGGGTTTACAGATTTTCCCGTTTCTATTCCATATCTGGGCGAACCCGCCCCTACAGGAATCATGGTTAATTGACCGGACATGATATAACTCATTAGTCCTAATAGCGAGGACTTTCGCTTTGAGCCAGGGAATTAATTCCCTGGCGGTCTTTCGGGTTAAGCTGATATCAATGCCGCAGGAGGGGCGATCGCCCAACCTACAATTTAATACTTGCTGACTAATGCTTCGAGTTCGCTGACAGTCGGTAATTCTAAATCTTTGAACAAGGCTGTACTGAGGTAGCGTTCGCCATAAGAAGGCTGCACAAAAACTATCAATTTTCCTGCATTTTCGGGACGCTTGCCGACTTCAATTGCAGCAAACAAAGCAGCGCCTGCTGAGATTCCTGACAATAATCCTTCTTCTCTGGCTAGTCGGCGGCTGTAGGCGATCGCATCTGCGTCGCTAACTGCAATCACCTCATCAATTAACTCTGGTTTCAACACTTCTGGGATGAATCCTGCGCCAATCCCTTGAATTTTGTGAGCTCCAGATTTGCCTCCAGAAAGCACGGGGCTGCTGGCTGGTTCAACTGCGATCGCCCTAAAACTCGGTTTCCGCTGTTTAATTACCTCAGCAACTCCCGTAATCGTACCGCCGGTGCCAACTCCAGCAACTAAAAAATCTACTTTACCCTCTGTATCTTCCCAAATTTCCTCGGCCGTGGTTTCCCGGTGAATTTTCGGATTAGCGGGGTTGCGAAACTGTTGCAGCAGGAAAGCATCGGGGGTTTCTTCTGCAATTTCTTCCGCACGGGCGATCGCGCTTAACATCCCTTCATGTCCCGGAGTTAATTCCAACTGAGCTCCGTAAGCTTTTAACATCGATCGGCGTTCCGTGCTCATCGTATCCGGCATAGTTAAAATCAGACTGTAGCCTTTCGCCGCCGCGATCATTGCCAAAGCTATTCCAGTATTGCCTGAAGTCGGTTCAACTAAAATAGTTTTTCCCGGTTGAATTAACCCCGCATCTTCTGCCGCCTGAATCATGCTCGCCGCAATCCGATCTTTCACCGAAGCAGCCGGATTCATCCCTTCCAATTTTGCCACAATTCGAGCAACTACTCCTTCGGCTTGGGGAATTTTATTGAGCTGAACTAAAGGAGTTCTGCCAATTATTCCTGTAACATCCTTAGCAATTCTCATGGCTTAATTTCTCTCCCTTTAAATGTAGTACATGGGATGTGCTTGTTTGCGAACATCCCGCTGTTCGCACAAATCTTGTAATGTATATTTCCCCAAAACAGCCCAAGATGCCTGTTGAGCTTCCTGCCAAATTTCTAGCACCGCAGTTTTTTCTATTGTTACAGATTCCGAAACTTTTTGGGTTTGGCCGCTGCCGGATCCTTCGAGTGTCGAAAACACCTCTAGCAAAGTAATCTGCCAAGGCTCTTTCGCCAGCAAATAACCGCCTTTAGCGCCCCGCAAACTCTGGACAATACTTGCACGCCGCAGCACGGCAAGAATTTGGTCTAGATAGCGTTCCGGTATCTCACCAGAAGCAGTAAGTTCGCTTACTGTTAGGGGCGAATCCTTCGGGTAGTGGCTCGCCAGTTCCAAGAGCGCTAACAGGGCATATTGTACTCTAGAAGATAGTTCCACATTCCCCACTGGCGATCGAGTTTAAATTGTACATTATATCATAGTACACAATTCCGGTAGGTGTACAGGTGTTAGTATATTTTTATTACAAAAACGGTTGGAGAAATCCCGTGAGCAACGTAAATGTAGGTTTAAGCTGTCGGCACTGTCGGTATTACGAGCAGCACGGGCACAGGGGCGGAAACTGCCTGATGCTCGGCGTGGGGGTACAGGGTGGGTGGAAAGCTTGCCCCTTCTTGGTTCCGCCCTTTGCACCGTCTTGGGAATACCCAGAAGCGGGTAGATCCCGAAAGTCTCAAATGTTGCAGGGAGCGAGTATTTTAGAGGCAATACCGCCCCCTTAAAGTAAGGGCTAAGGGATGAGAATTAAATAAAATCCACTTTTCATGACTGTTGTGGGATGGGCGTCCCGCCCGTCCTTTCTGGGCGGGCGGGACGCCCATCCCACAAGAAAAAAGGGAAATTATTTAATTGACGATCCTAAGTAGGTAAGCGGATATACAGCGTATTCCAGGTTTATGGAGTACACCCTAGAAACCTGGTTTCTTGACAGTTCTCGCCTCTGGTATTGATTCAGTTCACGAAACCCGGTTTCTCGCCCTCTACATCTACAGAGAATATGCTGTATGCTGTGTCATCGTTAAGTTTATCCATACTGAGATATTGCACCATTGTCCGCAACAGGCTTTCCGGCCTGTTCCACAAAAGATAAATTTTCTTGTGGAACAGGCCGCAAAGCCTGTTCATAAAAGGCTGATTGAGAATGGTGCAAAATATGAGTTCATACTCACCTACTTGGCGACAGTCAACAGGTGCGAGATATCGCATCTGTTGGCACTGAGAAGAAAGAAATCAAGAGAAAGAAAAAAGCAAGTGCGATTGTGGCACTTGCTTTTAAACTTATTGAGGATTCGAGGATTAAATTTAATTAACGCAATTTCGCTCCAGATTATCTCCGGCCCAGAGCATTCTCAATTTGATCGAATATCGCATTGTCAGCGAAGAATTTCTGTTGCACCGCATTCCAACCGCCTACATCGCCCACAGTAAACAGTTTGCCAATTTTGGGAAACTTACTGCTAAATTCTCCGGCTACCGTCGAGTTAACAGGCCTAAAACCCGCTTTAGCAAATTCTCGCTGAGCTTCAGGCGTGTAAAGATATTTCACAAAAGCCTCTGCCACCTTAGTAGTTCCGTGTTTGGCGGCGTATTTATCAACTACAGCCACGGGGTTGTCAATGGAAATATTCACTTGGGGGATGATGAAAGGTTCAGCTTCGCCCTTCGTTTTCGCCAAGAGAATTTCGTTTTCGTAGTTGATCAGTACATCGCCTTGGTTTTGTTTGTAGAAGGTATCAGATGCTTCGCGGGCATCTTTGGGAAGCACTGGCACGTTTTTGTAAACCTGGCTGACAAAGGTGCGGGCTGCTTGTTCGTTTCCTCCGTTTCGAGTTATGGAACCCCACAAAGCTAAGAAGTTCCAGCGCGCTACACCAGAGGTTTTGGGATTAGCAGTAATTACTTTGATACCCGGTTTGGCTAAATCAGCCCAGCCTTGGATTTTTTTGGGATTTCCGGCCCGCATTACTAATGCTGCAACTGATTTGCTAACAATTCCGCTATTGGGTACTTCTCGTTCCCAACCCTGTTTAATTAGACCGGCTTCTTGGATGCGATCGGTATCATAAGCTAAGGCTAAGTGTACGACATCGGCTTCCAAACCGCTAATCACAGCACGGGTTTGGGAACCTGAACCGCCGTAGCTTTGGCTGATAGTGACATTCTGATTGTTTTCTCGTTTCCACTTCGCTACAAAGCCGGGAACAATCTTTTCGTAGGCGGACTTGGTAACAGAAAAAGAAACTAAGGTGAGTTCGACATCTTTTGGTTTTGGCTGGCTGATTGCAGGCTGAGGAATTAACCAGCTCAAGCCTAAACCTACTGCAAAAAAGAAAGTAAAAACTTTAAACAGCGACGATTTCAGGAACTTTGCTGACTTCAGAGAAAAAGCTGCCGAACCAGTCTTTTTTTTCGAGAACCCAAAAATTCTACTTTTTACACGTTCATACCACATTAACGAGAGTTCCTTTTGTTGTTTGATTTTCGGGTGAATTGAGCGCAAAACTTAACGTAATGCGCTGGCAAGCAGTGCAAATGCAATCCGATTATATTTGCCAGGAACATCTATAACATTTCGCTATGGCACTAATTTGGGCCAATGGTAACAATGACACTATTGAGAGAGTTTTTGCCCAGTTGTTGGGCATCGCACTCAAGGAGCGATCGCCAACTCTCTCTACTTAATTTAACAGACTACACGATTAAATACTTAATGTCTATAGGTGAACAGTAGTTTTTTGTTTGCTTAATTCTGGAGTCGGAGGAGCGATCGCAATTTAACTCCCGTAACACTACCCACTTCATCAGCAGCAATCGACAGCCCACCGTGCCAACTGATGGGCAATGCCGCTAAAAAAAGCGTTGAGATTGCAGCCAACACCTAGCAGCGAGCCATAGCCAATCCAAAATATCTCACAAACTCCATAGAAGTTTTTGTGAAAGATTATACAATATTGGGGTTGAACAGCTTAACAGTTAACTGTTAATATCGTTTTTTTATATTTCGTAGTGCCACACCTCAGAAGGTTGTAGAATAATCCGGTGGAGTGGCAGACGATCGATCAAGCCTTGCTGCTCAAAATGACCGAGGGTGCGAGTGACAGTTACGCGACTTGTACCGATGATTTCTGCAATGTCCTGATGCGTTAAAATCATATCGATTAGATGTCCTTGCTCTACCTCAGAACCAAACCTCTTAGCCAGCCAAGTTAATAGTTGATATAGCATAAAATCAACTCTTTTGTAACCTCGCATTACCATAAAATCTTCAGCCTGCTGAATGTGAGTGAGCAAAATATCTCTATTTAGCCAGCGCTCGCCCGATAGTAAAATTGCCTCGACTTTAGTGAGGCATTCAATTTGAAAAGGATCGCATTTTGATATCGGTTTGCCGATCGTATCACCAGGCCCCCACAATCCCAAGGTGATAATTGTGCCATCTTCAAGCCACGTTACAGTTCGCACTACTCCAGTTTCAATTCGCCACAGAGCATTGCTTCTGTTGGGCAAGTGCGAGCGACGAGGAAATATATGTCTGCTCGTTTCATCAAAAGTTTTAGTGGAAAGAGAAGCAATAGTCATAGCCAGTTACTGAAAGAATAAAAGTTAGTTTGTCCAATGAGAGCAGGATTGTGTGGCTGGCAAAAATCTATATAAATTAAAGCTTTACTAGATTCCTGCACCGTCTAAAAACTGTGTAATGAATAAATCCGAAGACAGGAATAATTCATGTTTTTCTGCCCCTTTTTGCTCTAATTGAGTTGTTTTGAGCGGAGATAAGTGAGATTTTAAAAAAGCGACCTGCTCTTCTAAATCCTTAATTCTATCGAACAAAGCTCGAATCGCTTGAGCTTCCAAATCCGGTAGACCTTGAGAATTTAGAGCATCTTCCACCTGCGTTTTCCGAGAGATAATGCGGCCGGGAATTCCCACAACTGTGCAATCGCTAGGGACATCCCGCAGCACTACCGAACCCGCACCAATCCGAACATTATTGCCAATTTGAATATTGCCTAAAACTTTAGCACCGGCTCCTACCACGACATTTTCTCCCAGGGTTGGATGCCGTTTTCCTATTTCTTTACCCGTGCCGCCAATGGTGGCTCCTTGATAAATTACAGCATAATCTCCAACGATCGCAGTTTCGCCAATTACCACCCCCATGCCGTGGTCGATAAACACGCCCCTACCCATTTTCGCACCTGGGTGGATCTCAATACCTGTTAAAAACCGACTCAGTTGGGAAATCAAGCGCGGTACAAACGGCAGGCCAACGGAATAAAGCCAGTTTGCTATCCGGTGCAAAAAAATTGCTTGCAGTCCGGGATAGCAAAATAATACTTCCAGCCAGTTGCGCGCTGCGGGGTCGCGTTCGTAAATAATTTGCAAGTCACTGAACATATTTAGTCTCGCCGTGTTTGGGTTATACAGTATCGGCAGTGCCCACGATTTAAGCTGCATAAAGCAGTATTGGTTTTGGGATTATTACATATAATACTATAATCCGACCGAATTACAGTAGTTAATGGGAAAAAAATTTTCCTTCCCCAGCCCTTTCTAAGCTGCCTCCGATATTTTCCGCGAAACAAACGGTACAGCTTGTCTGACTTCTTGCCGCAGCGGAATCTCGATCGAGAATTCCGTCCCCAATCCCGGTGTCGAATCGCAGCGCAGCGCACCCTTGTGCTTTTCTACGACAATTTTATAGCTGATTGACAGTCCCAATCCTGTCCCTTTTCCCACAGGTTTAGTCGTAAAGAACGGGTCAAACAGCCGTTTTTTGACATTTTCTGCCATACCGGGGCCGTTGTCAGATATCCGCACAATTATTTTATCGGGGATCGAATATTCTGTGGTTATGGCGATCGCGATCGGATTGGCTTTCGCTGCTTCGGGCCCGCGATCGAGGTTGTAACTCTCCAGGGCGTCGATCGCATTAGCTAGAATATTCATAAACACCTGATTTAATTGTCCGGCATAGCACTCTACTAAAGGTAAATGGCTGTAATTTTTAACAATCTCAATCGCCGGGCGATCGTCTGTAGCTTTCAGGCGACTTTGCAGAATTAGCAGAGTGCTGTCAATGCCTTCATGGATGTTGACAGGTTTCATTTCGCTTTCGTCTAAGCGAGAGAAATTCCGCAAAGATTGGACTATTTGAACAATGCGCTCTGCTCCTATTTTCATCGAAGACAGCAGTTGCGGCAAATCTTTGCTGAGAAAGTCAAAGTCAATATTGTCTAAATACTCGGAAATTTCCGAGGGAGGGTGTAAATATTGTTTTTGGTAGATTTTTACCAACTCCAACAAATCGCTAGTATATGCCGTGGCGTGGTGGATATTGCCGTAAATAAAATTAATAGGATTGTTAACTTCGTGGGCGACACCAGCAACTAATAAACCCAAACTAGACATTTTTTCCTGCTGAATTAGTTGAGCTTGAGTTTGTTGCAACTCTTGCAAAGTTTGCTCTAACTGTTGAGATTTAGCCCTGCGTTCGGCTGCGATTTTTTCAATTTTTTCGGTATAATTTAACAAGCTCATCAAATAAATTGTCGCCACTAAAGTTAAGAGTGTCCCTAATATTAATACAGTCAAAGAACGCCAAAATTTTAGAGGATTAATGTACTCTGGGGTTAGCCGTAATTGCAGCAACCACCTGCGATTTTCAATATTGAGAATGCGGGTGCAACTGCTGCCGTCTGGGCAGTAAGCTCTTTCCCCAATTTGGATTTTATTTTTAATGTTTTCATCGGTAATTATCCTTTTTGTCTTGGCTTCATAAAAGGCAAGAAACCTTTCTGCTTCAGGAGCCATAGCATCTTGAAGATAAACGTTGACAAAGTTGAGGTTAGTTTCCTGTAAAGCCGATTTTACAATAGCATCAACCAGCAAAACGCCAAAAGTAAAACCTTTCAAATTTTCTCGCGATCGAGCAGGTAAATTTGGCTGTAATTCTGCGCCATCGTCAGCAGAATTTTGAGTAAAAATTGGCATAAAGACGAAGACGATGGGTTGATTTTGCGAAGACATTTTTTGGCGATCTGTCGCGGTAATTTCTTGTCTTTTTGTGGCGTTTTCTAACGCTACCCGATTGGCAGTTAAATCTAAACCTAAATCTATTTCCTCTGTCAGGAATTGCGGAGAGTCAGAAACACTGGGCAGCCAAGCGATCGCCTTTAGGCTCGGATGGCGGTAGAGGGCAGGCCCAACAAATGTCTTCATTTCTGGTTTTTTAACGCCGTCAAATACGCTGTAAAATGCTCCCGCAGCCCGAATTATTTCTAAATTGCCGCTAACATCTCTCTGAATGTCTGTAGCTATTTTGTCCAGTCGGTCTTGAAGTTCGGCTTGCATGGATTTGTATTCCCAATTGTACGCAACTGAAGAGGCGATCGCCGACAGTCCCAATCCTGCACAAAGTGTTAATCCTGCCTGGATGTAACGGCGATAACTAAGTAAAGTGCTAGTTGCTAAATTCAAGAATTTGTTAGCAGTCATATTCTTCACCTATCTTGTTTCTAGTTCTCCGTCCCAGGCTCTGCCTGAGATTTCTCGTTTTTCTCGTTTTCTGGTTCTCAGGCTCTGCCCATTTTCTCGTTCCCAGGCTCTGCCTGGGAATGAATTTCAGGAGGCTCTGCCTCCGATTTAGAGCCACGAGACAGCATTACCAGGCACGAGCCTGGTAACGATGTGGCAGCAGTGTTTTGTAGAAGCTCCCCAATAGTATTTTGAGTAAGATGCAGCCGCTGATTTAAATTGAATAAGCAGGGAAAGTCATCGCGTGTTTGGGCTTGACGTAAACTTGCTGATCTCGCTTTAACTGTAGAGAATCGAAGCGCTCGCGACTCACGTAAGCTGTTACTACCTGCTCGGATTCTAACACTAACTCGGTTTGTATTTCCCGCCCTAAATGAATGATGCGACTGACTTTTGCTAATGAAAAACCCGACTCCGGCTTAGTTTTAATTTCCACGTCGTGGGGGCGCAAAAACACTACGTCCGAATGAGCTGCTCCATTATTCCGAGCCGTTGTGGCGTTGCTGGCGAACAAACCTGCAGCATTCGACAGCACATTGACCGGCCCAATAAAACTCATCACAAAAGCTGATGCCGGTTTGTCATAAATTTCAGCAGGAGTGCCAACTTGTTCGACTCTACCTTTGTTCATCACCACAATTTCATCGGCTACTTCCATAGCTTCTTCTTGGTCGTGAGTCACAAAAACTGTGGTGATGTTAACTTCTTTGTGAAGGTTGTGCAGCCACGATCGCAATTCTTTGCGGACTTTAGCATCTAATGCTCCAAAAGGTTCGTCTAGCAGTAGCACTTTTGGTTGAACTGCTAGAGCTCTCGCCAAAGCCACCCGCTGTCGCTGGCCGCCGGAAAGTTGCGAAGGATAGCGATCGCCCAAACCTGTCAACTGCACTAAATCCAAAAGTTCATCAACCCGCTTGCTAATAGAGTTTTTAGGAACTTTGCGAATTTCCATCGCAAAAGCAATATTTTTCCTAATACTCATGTGTTTGAATAAAGCGTAGTGCTGAAACACAAAACCGATATGCCGTTCCTGCACCGACTGCTGAGTAGCATCCTCGCCGATCAAGTAAATATGACCGCTGTCTGGCGGTTCGAGTCCCGCAATCATCCTCAGCAGAGTCGATTTCCCCGAACCGGAAGGCCCCAACAGCGCGACTAGAGAGCCGTTGTTTATTTTCAAACTCACGTTGTCAATGGCGTGGAAGGAGCCGAAGTGTTTCGATACGTTCTCAATTGTAATGCTCATGACTTTGTGTACCTATTTTAGGAGTTGACGGTATTAACTCCATATATCTGACCGATTTACAGTAGTATATCCTGAAATTAATATTTGGCAAGGCCTGTAACTTTTTGTATTGTATTTCGAGCCCTCCTGATGGGAACGGCGCTTGAAAGTTGACGCTGGCGGGCCGTCCGAGTTAAGCCGCGAGGGTTTCCCGATGTGGGATTATCGGTAAATGCGATCGTCGGAGAATAAGCCATGCGGAAATTACGTAGAAACCGGGTTTGATGGACGGGGAGCATCTCATATTTGTAAAAATACTTCTTCTGGCTCCTTCCTTCTGGCTCCTTCCTTCTGCCTCTTTCCTTCTGCCTCCTGCCTCCTGCCTCCTGCCTCAAAACTCCAATTTCTAGCGGAGGGCTGCAAAGGTGAGATGCTCCCGATGGACGAAAATACTGCATCATCACCTTTAAAACCTTTAATCTCCGTAAAAAACCCGGTTTCTTTGCTGTCGATGTATCTATATTTTACCGCAGCCAACAATTCCCCGACTCCCGGCGATATTAAAGATTTCATGTACAAATTGCTCAATCTGAGGTGCGATCGCCCACAATTTATATGACAATAGTTAGTTCATAAGCATACAGGCTTCAGCTTTGACAAACTACCAGAATAGTAAATTCTAACCAGAACACCACTATGGGAAAACCAACAGGCTTTATCGAATTCTTGCGCGAACTGCCCTCCGAACTCTCACCAGTCGAGAGAGTCCACAACTGGGACGAATTTCACCTACCGATGGAGGAGGACAAACTCCGCACCCAAGGCGCGCGCTGCATGGATTGCGGCATTCCGTTTTGCCACACGGGCACAATTATCAGCGGCATGGCAAGCGGCTGCCCGATTAACAACCTCATCCCCGAATGGAACGACCTAGTATATCGCGGACTGTGGAAAGAAGCCCTAGACAGACTCCACAAAACGAACAACTTCCCGGAATTCACCGGCCGCGTCTGTCCCGCCCCCTGCGAAGGCGCTTGCGTGCTCGGCATCAACAACCCGCCGGTGACTATTAAAAACATCGAAGCCGCAATTATCGACAAAGGCTGGGATGAAGGCTGGGTTACTGCCGAACCACCCGCCAAACGCACCGGCAAAAAAATCGCCGTCATCGGTTCCGGGCCCGCCGGTTTGTCCGCCGCCGCGCAACTAAATAAAGCCGGTCATTGGGTAACAGTATACGAAAGAGCCGATCGACCCGGCGGCCTGCTAATGTATGGCATCCCCAACATGAAGCTAGACAAAGAACAAGTCGTAATGCGCCGCCTGAAAGTCCTCGAAGACGAAGGCGTGACATTCGTCTGCAACACCGAAGTCGGCAAAGACTTACCAGCAGAACAACTGCTAAAAGAATACGACTCCGTTGTGCTCTGTACCGGCGCCACCAAACCCCGCGACTTGGGCATCCCCGGCCGGGAATTAAAAGGCATCCACTTCGCAATGGACTTTTTAACTGCGAACACCAAAGCAGTTTTAGACAAGAGCACCAACGATAACTTCATCTCCGCCGAAGGCAAAGATATCGTGATCATCGGCGGTGGCGACACCGGTACCGACTGCGTGGGCACCTCCATCCGCCACGGCTGCAAAAGCCTGGTACAGCTAGAAATCCTGCCCAAACCGCCCTCGGAACGGGCGACCAACAATCCCTGGCCGGAATGGCCAAAAGTCTACCGTCTCGACTACGGCCAAGAAGAAGCCGCAGCAAAATTCGGCGACGACCCCCGCGGCTATCTCACCACGGCGACGAAGTTCGAGGGCGACGAAAACGGCAATGTCAAAGCTGTGCACACCGTTGAGGTGGAGTGGGCTAAAAACGAGAAAGGGCAGTTCATTCCGAACCACATCCCCGGCACCGAAAAAGTGTTGCCCGCACAGCTTGTGTTGCTAGCGATGGGCTTCCTCGGCCCGGAACAGCCCTTGCTGGATGACTTGGGATTGGAACGGGACGCCCGCAGCAACGTGAAAGCCGAGCACGAAAAATATACAACCAGCATTCCGGGAGTTTTCGCGGCTGGTGACTGTCGCCGGGGACAAAGTTTGGTGGTTTGGGCGATTAATGAAGGGCGCGGCGTGGCCCGGGAGTGCGACCTTTATCTGATGGGGAGCACTGATTTGCCTTAGTTGGTAGGTGTGAGTCGATCGAGATTGTTTGATTTCCGATAATTTATTAGGCCCGTAAGGGCGGGTTCGCCAAGATTTTGATTTAAAAACCAAAAATATTGTAAACCCGCCCTTTGTACCTTGAAAGAGGTAGATTGCGATTTACCTTTGGGTGGGGGCGGGTTTACGAGATTATGGATTTTAGGCAATTATTATTGGTGAAACCCGCCCCTACAAATCTCTCGATTTGGGATGATTTTCGTGAATAAATTCCGATAATTTATTAGGCCTGTAGGGGCGGGTTTTACCAACAATATTTGAGGCTGACAAACAATCTATAAAAACCCGCCCCCACCCAACAAATAACCCAGATTAACCTGATGTTTGAGATCATCCCAAAAATGTAGGGGGCGGGTTTATTATATTGTTGGTTTATGACAGAGATGGTTGGTGAAACCCGCCCCTACGAATCGGTTCATTTGGATTTGTCGTTGGGGGGGCGGGTTTATTATATTGTTGGTTTATGGCAGAGATGGTTGGTGAAACCCGCCCCTACAGGCCATCGTAGGGGCGGGTTTTACCAACAATATTTGAGGCTCACAAACAATCTATAAAAACCCGCCCCCACCCAACAAATAACCCAGATTAACCTGATGTTCGATCGAATTCAAAAAATGTAGATTCGGATTTGTCGTGTTCGTGGGAACGGGTTTATTATATTGTTGATTTCCGACTTAGATGGTGGGTGAAACCCGCCCCTACAATGGCCTGTAGCCCCACCAATCAACCAAAATTCAACGGATCGACATCAATAGTTAAACTAACAGAACGCGGCGTGCGATCGCGCAATCCGATCAAATCCGACAAATCCACCGACTCATCCAAAGGCAACTTCAGCAAAATCTGCCAGCGATAGCGATTTGCCACCCGCATAATCGCCGCCGGTGCAGGCCCCAACAACTCACACCCCGGTACAGACAATCGCTGAATATACTCCTGACAAACAGACGCCAATTGTACCGCCGTCACCGCCACTTCCGCTGCATCTGCACTGCTTAACCGCAACAATACCAGCCGCCCCGAAGGTGGATAATTCAGCGCCGCTCTTTCTGCTAATTCTGTTTCCACAAAACCTGCATATTCGTGCCGCCTAACTGCTTGAATAACCCGATGTTCGGGAGTGTAAGTTTGAATAATTACCCGCCCCGGATCGTCGCCTCTGCCCGCACGGCCAGCGACTTGAGTTAATGTTTGAAAAGCTCGTTCGCTGGCCCGATAATCGGATAAGTTTAGCAACCCGTCAGCAGACACAACTCCCACCAATGTTACTCCAGCTAAATCTAACCCTTTCGTCAGCATTTGCGTACCCAACAAAATGTCAGCTTCCCCATTGGCAAATTGCGTTAACAATCTGCGGTGGTCGCCCTTATTTCTAGTCGTATCGCTGTCAAACCGAATAGCCCGCAATTCTGGAAACAATCTCGTTAATTCCTGTTCGACTCGCTGAGTGCCACTACCAAAGTTTTTGAAGTAAGGAGAACTGCATTCTGGGCAGTTTTGGGGGTGTCGTTCCGTGTGGTTGCAGTAGTGACACCGCAACACTTCTGCTGTTCCTTCGCCGACGTGGTGATAAGACAGGGAAACATCGCAATTCGGGCATTCCATCACATAGCCGCAACTTCGACAAGAGACAAAGGTACTGTGTCCTCTTCTGTGAATAAACAGGATACCTTGCTGTTGTCTTGCTTGCAATTGTTCCAGTGCGTTTTGCAGGGAAGCACTAAAAATTGAGCGGTTTCCTTGCCGCAATTCTTGGCGCATATCGACTACTTCCACAGGCGGCATCGGGCGGGAATAAATGCGATCGGGCAATGATAAATAATGGATAGTTGGTAATGAGTAATAATCTCGGCGCGTCCCGACAAAAGTCTCTAAAGCTGGCGTTGCGGAACCTAAAATTAAGGGACAATTTTCTAATTCGGCGCGCCATTTGGCAACGGTGCGGGCGTGGTAGCAGGGGGCTGGTTGGTCTTGTTTGAAGCTGCTGTCGTGTTCTTCATCGAGGATAATTAAGCCGAGGTGAGGTAAAGGCGCAAAAATGGCCGATCGCGTGCCGATGACAATTTGCGGCGTTCCAGTCAGCATCTGACGCCATGTATCGTAACGTTCGCCGTCGGATAGGGCGCTGTGGTACACGCAAATTTGCTCGCCAAAACGGGCTCGGAATCGATCGGTAAGTTGTGGCGTCAAACCGATTTCGGGAACGAGTACGAGGGCGGATTTGCCGCTGGCTAAGATGGGGGCGATCGCCTGCAAATACACTTCGGTTTTCCCGGAACCTGTAACGCCGTGCAGCAGCACTTGACGAAATCCAGAAAAAGAGTTAATAAACGCTAAGGCTTGAGCTTGAAAATGAGTTAAAGTCTTCGGTGCATCGGGCAATTGAGAAATTCCGCGATCGCCCCTGAGCACTTCCCTTTGGTCAATTACAACGCTACCTTTTTGTTCCAAATTTTTGACAACAGAAGAACTCGCGCTGCAAATTCTCAGCAAATCGTTCATCCACATTTCACCGCCGCCGCGCCGCAAAACTTCCAATACTTCTTGTTGCCGCTTGGTTAAATCTGTGACAAATGCACTAGCAATTAATGTCACTGCCGGTTTGAGTTGTGGTTTGGGAGGATTGGGAGGTTCTAAATAACTTTCTACCCAACCGCGTTTCAATAAATCTTTCAATCCCCGATAACTTCCCTTAACTTGGCGCTGGAGGTATTGCCAAGTGTAATCGCCGTTTTTTTGAGCTTGCAGCAATTGCAAAATTTGACTAGCGGCGGGATTAAGAAATGTTTCGGCATTCGGAGAAATTGCGTCCTTAATTAAGCGAATTCGGCGCACGGAACGGCTTAACAAACCGGGCGGCAGTGAGGCTCTAATTACTTGAATTAATGGTGTGCAATAATAGGTGGCAGTGCGATCGAGCAATTCCCAGTAATTAGGCGGGAAAAAACCCGCACTGACAACATCTTCGACATCTTTAACCCGCGCCGGATCTAAGTCGGGCGGCAGTTGAGAAATGAACCGAATTGCGATCGCCCCTACCTGTTGACTGCCAAAGGGTACACTCAAGATATCCCCTGGTTGCACGGTAAGTTCCGCAGGTAAACGATAGGTAAATAACTTGTTTTCCTCCCCTGGGGAGTCCCCCGCAACCCTGAAAGGAGAGTCCACCAATACCTCGATCCACTCTGCTTGCACGGTGGGGCGCTGTGGCGGTTCGCTGCTGCCGTAGGATGCCCCGGCCTCTGCCGCTATAGGGGTTGACAAACCAAAAGTGACAGTAGACATAGGGTTGCACATCAAACTAGGAGGAGCCGCGGTCAAAGGGAGTTTTCATTATCCCTCAGTTTAGCTCGATCGATCGCTCTTAGCTGCGGGAATTGGCGATCGGAATCTCGATCGCGAATTCAGTCCCTTCTCCAATTGCGGAGATGCACTCCAACCTCCCGCCGTGTTTGTCCACAACAATCTGATAGCTAATTGACAATCCTAAACCCGTCCCGTGACCAACTTGTTTAGTGGTAAAAAACGGATCGAAAATTTTCGCTTTTACAGATTCATTCATTCCCATACCATTATCTTTGATGCTAATTTTTGCCCAATTTCCGGAAATAATAGAAGTAGTAATGCTCATCTGGATAGGGTTTGCTTCTATCTCCTCCTGTGAAGACTTTTGCTCTCGCTCTCGCAGGGCATCAACAGCATTATTAATGATGTTCATAAACACCTGGTTTAATTGCCCAGCATAACACTCTACCTTGGGTAAATCCCCATAATTTTTAATAAGATTAATAGCGGAATGACCGGGCTTTTGTTTAGTTAAATGCTGCAAAATTAACAAGGTGCTGTCAATTCCTTCGTGAATGTTAACTGGTTTCTTTTCACCTTCATCTACCCGCGCAAAGTTGCGTAAAGTCAGCACTATTTCGCGGATGCGCTCGGAACCCACTTTCATTGACGAAAGAGTTTTCAACAAATCTTCGCGCAAAAAGTCTATGTCAATTTTTTCCAGAAAAGCTTCAATCTCTGCATCTGTTTCGGGATACCGATCCTGGTACATTGCTAGCAATGTTAAAATGTCGCCAGCGTAATCATTGACATAGGTAATATTGCCGTAGATGAAGTTGACGGGATTGTTGATCTCGTGGGCGATACCAGCTACCAAAATTCCTAAAGCCGACATTTTTTCGGCTTCGATCAACTTTAGCTGCATTGTTTGCTGGTTTAAGAGAGCTTGTTCTAGTGTAGACATTTTTGCTTTTAAAATATTTTCCGAATCTCTAAATTCCTCAGTGACTATTTTTAGCAAAAATTCTTGTTTTTGATTAAGGGCTTCTAATTGGCTGCGTTCGGTTTCCGAAGTTTCTAGTTTGTCCCGCAGGATTCCATTTTCATTTTCCAGCTCTTTGATTCTGTTTTCCCAGTCAGTTGGTTCCATCGGCTATTATTGTGAACCTAAAAATAGTGTCAGAACAGTTTTATTAGGAAATTTAGTTGCACCCTTTACCTAGTGATAATTTCGTCGCACATCGCCTCGGCAATTTGGTCAGAAGAATTTAACACTTCCTTTATTTTGCTAGGTCTAAAAATCTTATCTAATATAGATTCTCAATGTCAAGTTATTAATAACAAGTCTGGTTAAAACCGATCGCTACTTTTATTCCCCGCTCTTCCATGTGCGGGGTTTTCATCCGATTATTGATAAATAAGCAGGCCGATCGCCAACTTATAAAGGCGGGCCCAGCGCGAAAAATTGCCCGATTCAGACAACATTTGTACAAAACCCGCTGGCTTTGCGGGCCAAAATATTAAATGTGACTGCGATCGAGTGGGGGCGACGGGAAAAGTGATCTCGACTGGGCGCGGGATCGCCCACAAGCAATCTCAAGTACCAAGCCACTTGCTCTATCCCAGAACGCAATCACACTATACCATTGCTGAGAAATCTCACTTTAATGTGTCGATCGTACTCACACACCCGCACCATTTTGTGCTAATAACTACTACTTGTGACAACATCGACACAGCAGTTTATATTTGGAGAGTAATTGATGTCAGGTAGCGAAGTTCGTGCAGACTTTTGGATGAGCGAGTACATTACCCCTTGGGATATTTACGTTCACGGCGTCATCGCGGTGCTCGCTTACAAAAAAACTGCCTATCAAGAAATGTACGTAGTTCAGACCGGTACTTACGGCAAAGGCTTAGTTTTGGACGGTAAGTGGCAATCTTGTACAGGCGACGAGTTTCTGTACCACGAACCCCTGGTACACCCAGCCATGATTTGTCACGGTTCACCCAAAAAAGTCCTCGTTCTCGGCGGCGGAGAAGGAGCTACAATTAGAGAAGTGCTGCGCTGGAAAACAGTTGAAAAAGTCGTGATGATCGACATTGACGGCGAAGTAGTAGAAGCTTGTCGCGAACACCTGCCCGAAATGCACCAAAATGCCTTTGACGACCCCCGCTGCGAAGTAGTAATCGGCGATGCTTTGGACTATTTAGATAAAACTGACAAAGATTGGGATATTGTCATTTCTGACTTGTCCGATCCCATTGAAGAAGGCCCATCTTTCCAGTTGTTTACCAAGGAGTATTTTGAGAAAGTTCGCAGCGTAATGTCACCTAACGGATATTTCGTAGTGCAAGCGGGCCCCGTTTCTCCGGCAGAAATGAAAATGCACGCTCGAATTGTAAATACCCTGAAATCTGTTTTCTCCAATGTTCAATCCTGCACCAGCTTTATTTCTACTTACGGAGCTCCTTGGGGTTTTGCCATAGCTTCTAATCAAGAAATAAATACGCGACCCGAACCGGCAGTTACTGACAAATTACTTGCCGAGAAAACAACAGGCGGGTTGCGGATGTTCGACGGAATTACACTGTTGGGGTTGATGCAGCTTCCCGGTCACTTACGGCAGGTAATTGCCGCTGAAACCGAAGTTTACACTATGGCAGCACCGCCTAAGTTTTTCGGGAAAGGCTCTGTCAGTCAGTGAAGTTAAATTGAAATCGAGGTTAAGTTCCTGTAGGGGCGGGTTCACCAACAATAATTGCCAAAAACCGACAATCTCAAAAACCCGCCCCCACCCAACTAATAGCCTGTATCAACCTTTATTTATAAAATACTGGAATAATGCAGATTGAGATTTACCGTTGGGCGGGGGCGGGTTTATTTAGATTATGAATTACAGTCAGAGATTGTTGGTGAACCCGCCCCTACCAGGTTTTATTGATTATTGCACCTCAATTTCTTCACAAACCAATTCAGCAAGTTTTTTCGCTGCCCCCGATTCTCCTCGAACCGCACGCAAACGATCGCCCATCTGTGCTAATTTATCAGGATGGCTCAAATAGTCGATCGCCAATTGAGCAATTACTTCTGGTTCCAGCTTCCCAATCAACTCCGGCACAATCTCCTCCTGTGCCCAAATATTCGGCCAAGCATAAAGCTTTCCCTTTCCCAATTGCCAGATAAGCCAATTAATCACCGTCGCAAAAACTGAACCGACTAACGGCAAATTTGCCAGCAAACCCGGCAAACCATCCCAGGCTTTCATCGCATCCAATTGCTGCGTCGGAATCAAAACAATCATCGGTACAGCTAACGAACCCAATTCAGCAGTATTCGCTCCCACAGTAGTTAAACACAGGCTGCATTCTGATAGCAAATCGTAAGCGGGTGTCTGCGTCCAAAGTTCTACTTGTAAGCCATTTGCTGTCTGCAAAAACGGCCGTTCTGTTAACTGAAGTTCGGCGCTAGCGTTCTCAAATAAATGCAGGCAAGGATTTTGTTTTGGGTCGGCAAAACCTGCTAGAGTTTGCACATCTAAGGTAGGAGCAACGGGAATTACAAAGCGAGTTTGAGGGCGGAGGCGATGGATGGATTGGGCGATCGACAAACATAACGGTACACCTAAAGCTAATTTGGCCGCTTTAGAACCGGGCAACAATCCAATTAATTCTATTGTCCGTAGGGGCGGTGTCCCCGTGCCCGCCCTGCCCGAGTTCCCGTTCCCTACTTCCGCGATCAAATCTCCGACAACTGTAAATTTATTAGCATATTTTTGGGGAATTTTAGCAAAAACTTGTGGTTTCATCGCCGCAAATTTATCAATCCAGCGATACCACCGCGCGTCCCATTCAGCATAAATAACAGTGCGATATTTGAGTCTTTTGCCAATAACAACCGTAAAAAATTGATCGCCGCCTAAAAACAAAACAACTCCTGTTTCATACCAATCCCAATTTTGAGCAGTTTTGCCCGACAATAAGAATGGAAAAAAATGCTCCGGTGCTTGCACTCTGTCAACTTCTGGGTAGGAACAAGCGATTTGTGCTTCTTTCCCGGTGGCGTGCGGACAGGGGGACAGCACCACAGAGATTCGCGCTTGAGTGCCCGCATTTGCCAATTGCTCGCGCAAAGCTTGCACGGCGGGACGCACCCAAGTTGCCAATTCTCCGGGGCCGTTGGAGAGGATTAAAATATCTACTGCCATAGGATTTAAGATTTGAGAGGATGCAACGGAGATTTTATGACAGATTTAATTAATGCCGTCAAGACGGGTGATGTTGCGGCTGTAGAAAGTGCGATCGAACAGTGTGCAGATATCAATGCCAAAGATGAGGAAGGCGCGACGGCTTTGACGGCTGCGGCTGAGGCTGGCAATTCGGCGATCGTCAACAAATTGCTGGCTGCAGGTGCGGATATCAACAGTCACGACAATGACGGGTGGACGCCGTTAATGAGTGCCGCTGCTGCCGGACATAGCGAGATTGTACAGCTTTTGCTGGAGGCGGGGGCGGATGTGAATGCTAAAACTAATTTTGGTTTGACGGCTTTGATGAGTGCTGCAGGTAGCGGGCGCACTCAAGTTGTGGAATTTTTAATCGATAAAGGAGCTGATATCAAAGCGTATGATAATAATACTTGGACTGCGTTAATTTGGGCGTCTTCGGAAGGTCACAAAGATGCGGTTGAGGTTTTGAAGCTAGCGCGCGATCGCCATTAAAGAGTTAGCAACCGGGTTTATGCGATAAACCCGGTTTCTTGAGAGTACAATTAATTATCGCGCCGAAAGCAGGAATCAGGCAAATCCCGAATATCTTCGAGATTTCTATCCAAGTAAAGGTTCCAAAAAATGAGATTCTGGTAATAGATTCAATTTGAGATTTCCGCCACCTTCAATTACAGCGATCGTGTCACCGGGGCTGGTTTGGTTAACTCCATTTTGATCGAAGGGCTTGCCCTTCCTTTGGATTGCTAAATCTCGATTATTGTTGGTGGGAACCAGAATGTAGTCATCTAAGAAAGATCCTCTGAGTTCGATTGTATCCTGACCTTGGGTAAAGTTCCGAATAGTAGCAAAACCCTGCCCAATGTAGAAAGTTTTAACATCAACAATACTCAGTCTACGGCTTAGTATTGTTTCCCCCAACACGAATGTATCGCGACCGGTACCGCCAATCAGAGTATCGAATTCGTTGCTGCCGTCACTTTCACTCACCCTGTAGTCTACTTCAACTCCAATTAATCTGACATTCCCCACACCAACGCCTGTGAGGATATCATTGCCGGGGCTTCCGACAAAAGTAGCAGAGCGCCCCTGCTCAAATTGCCCAAATTTGAAATAATGTTCTCGACCAGTTTTCAAGGCTCCTGAGTTGACAAACGGCGCGATGTCGGGGTTGTTGATTAAGTAATTCCGTTCCCAAAAAAAAGTCGCAAATCTGCCCTCTTTATTTCCGAATTTGATGAAGTGCTGGTAGCCATTTTTGAAAGTTCCGTTCTGAACAAATGGTAGCACTTCTTGGTTATTTGCTAAATAAAAATCTTCGTTGTACTCAGGCGATACGCGGGTGCGGCCTTCTTCGTAGCCAAACTGAATAAACTGATCGACGCCAGACGCAAAAGGCGCGTTTGGATTGTTTGGGGTGCGAACAAAGGGAGCAATATCTGGATTTTGAGCTAGATAGGTTTCTTCGTCAAAGTAACGCGATACTTTGGTCAAGCCGGCGGCTTGACCGAACTTTTCAAAGTGTTCTCTGCCGGATTTTATAATTCCTGCATCAATAGCAGGTTTCACCCAAGGATATTGGGCAAGGTAGTATGGTTCGTCAAAAATGTCATAATTCATAGTTTGCTGTTTAAAGTAAAGTACGAGCGAACTTTTTCAGTGCACGATCGCCCACAACTAATCAAAGGTCATCAATCATCACCATTAGCTAATGTCTAATGACTAATGACTGATGACTCATGACTCATGACTAACCAATTAAGAATGTTCCGTCACCGTTAGATTCTTGGAAAGTCAAATTCAAACTTGCTCCTCCTTCAATTATGCCGATCACAACTCCAAGTCCAGAACGTTGGATTGACAAATTATTGCCAATGGGAATCAGATCGTAAAGACTTAAAGGATTGCTGCCACCGCCTTGCAGTTGGATAAAATCGCTGGCTATGTCGAAGTTCCGAATCGTAGCTTGACCGTCCAAGGGATACAGTGTGAAGGAAGCAGTGCCGGTGGGACTTCCGGCAAAAGGAACAGAATATCCCAGTACGAAGGTATCTGACCCCGGGCCGCCAATCAGGACATCGAATTCATTGATGCCGTAGCTTTCGTAGCTGCGGTTGCCTTGGGGATCGATACCGACTTCCACTCCAATCAGTTCGGTATTCCCCACGCCAACACCAGTGACAATATCATTGCTGCTGCTCCCAACAAAAGTAGCAGATCGGTTTGGCTCGTTTTTCCCGAAATTGAAGTAGTGTTCCCGACCAGTTCTCAAGGCTCCCGAATTGATAAACGGCACAATGTCGGGGTTTTCTTTTAAGTATTCCGGTTCAAAAAATGAAGTCCCAAAACGACCCTCTTTGGCTCCGAATTGAACGAAATGCTGGTATCCTGATTTGAAAGCTGCATTGGGCCCTATTAACGCTCGCAACTGTCGGTTATTTGCTAAATAAAAATCTTCGTTGTACTCAGGCGAGACGCGAGTGCGACCCTGTTCGTAGCCCAACTGAATAAATTGGTCTAAACCAGAGGCAAAAGGCGCGTTTGGATTGTTTGGGGTGCGAACCAGTGGAGCAATATCTGGATTTTGAGATAGATAGGTTTCTTCGTCAAAGTAACGCGATACTTTGGTCAGGCCCCCGGCTTGACCGAACTTTTCAAAGTGTTCTCTGCCGGATTTTATAATTCCTGCATCAATGGCTGGTTTGACCCAAGGATATTGCGCCAGGTAGTATGGTTCGTCAAAAATGTCATAATTTGTCATAATTATTTCTCCAAGCTTAGTCTGCTTACTTGTCGGTTAAACTTGACCCACAACTAACTCTACGAACTCACTATGTCAAGTTAATTATTGTTAATCCTTTTTTATTATTTTTATGGCAAACACAACAGTGCGATCGCCCTTTTTGCGAATGTGCGATCGCCACAAACAAAATCAACACCGACTAATTAATCGGTTCGATATTTCTAGCCGAATAAAGTTCTCAATTCACCAAATACTGGCAATCGATTCAAGCTCAGATTTCCACCGCCTTCAATTACAGCGATCGTGTCAGAACTGACTTGGATTGCTAAATCTCGATTATTGTTGATCGGAAATATACTGTATTGATAGCCAAATGTTAACTGAATGCGATCTTGACCTTTAGTAAAGTTCTGAATTGTAGCCCAACCTGGTCCCTGGTATAACCCTTGATCGACGCTCAATAATTGCCCTCTATTTGTCGTAGTTAGGAATGTACGACCCAACACGAATGTATCGCTACCGCTACCGCCAATGAGAGTATCGAATTCATCGATTCCCTGACTTTTATACTGTCGGTTGCCGTTAATATCTACACCTACTTCAACTCCAATTAATTCCACATTTCCCACCCCGAAACCAGTAAGGATATCATTGCCGGAAGTTCCGAAAAAAGTCGCAGTGCGATCTGGTTCAAATTGCCCGAATTTTCGGTAGTGTTCTCCGCCTGTTTGGAAATCTCCCGCCTTAACTGCTGCTGCTACAGGCGGGTTGTCTAGCAAGTATTGTTGTTCAAAAAAGGTGTTCGCATCAAGACCTTCTTTCGCTCCGAATTTGACAAAGTGCTCAAATCCTGATTTAAAAGTTCCGTTCTCTACAAACGGAGCCAGTACGGGATATCTTCTTAAGTAAAATGCTTCGTCGTAGTCAGGCGATACTCGCGTGCGACCCTCTTCGTAACCGTATTGGATAAAGTGGTCTAAGCCTGTAGCAAAAGGCGCATTTGGATTGTTGGGAGTGCGGACGAAGGGTGCGATATCTGGATTGCCGGCCAGGTAAGTATCTTCGTCAAAATACCGCGATATTTTTGTGAGACCGGCGGCTTGACCAAACTTTTCAAAGTGTTCTCTTCCAGATTTGATGATTCCTGCATCAATGGCTGGTTTCAGCCACGGATATTGCGAAATGTAGTATTGTTCGTCGAAGATATCGTAATTCATCGTTGCTGTTTTAATAATGTAAAGTACGATCGTACTTTTTTATAGAACCATCGCCCACCACCAATAAAAAATCATTAATCATCAGCATGAGCTAATGACTAATGACTAATGACTAATGACCAATGACCAATGACCAATGACGAAGGACTAACCAATCAAGAAAGTACCGTTACCGTTAGATTCTTGGAAAGTTAAACCCAAGGTTGCTCCTCCTTCAATCACGCCGAGCACATCTCCAAAACGCTGGATCGACAAATTGTTGCCAACCGGAGTCAGACTGTAGCCGTTTAAAGAAGTTCCTTGCAGTTGGATAAAATCGCTTTGTATGTCGAAGTTGCGAATCGTAGCTTGACCGTTACCCAAATACAGCGGTGTCGGGGTGACATTCCCGGCTGTAGCAGGAACTCCGAGTACGAATCTATCAGCTCCCGGACTGCCAATCAGGACATCGAACTCATTGGTGCCAAAGCTTTCATACTGTCGGTTGCCGTTGCGATCGATACCTACTTCCACTCCAATCAGTTCGGTATTCCCCACACCAACACCAGTGAGAATATCGTTGCTTCGGCTACCAACAAAAGTTGCGTCGCGGCTTGGCTCGTTTTTCCCGAAATTGAAGTAGTGTTCCCGACCAGTTGTCAGGGCTCCCGAGTTGACAAACGGTACAATGTCGGGGTTTTTCTTTAAGTATTCCGGTTCAAAAAATGAAGTCCCAAAACGACCTTCTTTGGCCCCGAATTGAATGAAATGCTGGTATCCTGATTTGAAAGGTCCATTCGGGCCGATAAACGAGCGCAACTCTGAGTTATTTGCTAAATAAAAATCTTCGTTGTACTCAGGCGATACTTGGGTGCGGCGCTGTCCTTCATCGTAACCGAACTGGATAAAGTGATCGAGGCCGGTCGCAAAAGGTGCGTTTGGGTTGACTGTGCGGACAAAGGGTGCGAGGTCTGGATTTTTCTCAAGGTAAGTAGCTTCGTCAAAATACCGCGATACTTTAGTTAGACCGCCTTCTCGCCCGAATTTTTCAAAGTGTTCTCTCCCGGATTTGATGACTCCGGCATCAATGGCTGGTTTGACCCAAGGATATGAGGCGAGGTAGTATTGTTCGTCGAAAATTGCGTAGTTAGCCATGTTTCCCCCTAAAGTTTTGATGAGTTTGAGAGTTTATAGCAATTAGTTTTCCATGAACTCGATCGCCGATCAGGAATTTACACAAAACAGACGTTATGAAAGGGTTTTAAATTACTGGGAACATATCTATTTTGCGAACTCAGCAATTAGAGAAGGATCGATTCTGCCGAATTTATGATTTTTTTTCCTCAGTTAATTGAGCGATCGCAAGTTTTATCTATTCTACAAAAGTTGGAACTTTTTTCAGGATTTTTTTCTCAATCGTTGGTTAATTTTTAATTATTTTTATTCAACTCCTTAATCCTATACACACAACATGATTAAAGTCAAGTAAATTTTTGTAAATTAAAATTGGAGTATTTGCTCAAGGAATTTATAAAAAAATGTAACGAAAAGTTGGCATAAATTTGTCGAATTGTGTCATGTGCAGGCTCAAATCGCCTAATGGCAAGCGTTTTCTGGTAAAAATGCTTATGGGATAAAAAAATTCCCGATTCCCGAAAACAGCATCTTAAAGGAGCCTAACCGGATGTTCACTCACGTCAAGCCCACCATTCGCCATGTCGTGCCGGAAAACTTGCAGGGGCGATCGCTAATGAAGGTGGTCTATGTCGTACTGGAACCGCAGTATCAAAGCGCCCTGTCGGCAGCGGTTCGATCGATAAACCAGAAAAATCCGAATCTGGCAATAGAAATCAGCGGCTACCTGATCGAGGAACTCCGCAGCCCGGAAAATTACGAGGCCTTCAAGCGGGATGTGGCGGATGCCAATGTATTTATTGCTTCTCTAATTTTCATCGAAGATTTGGCAGAAAAAGTGGTAGCGGCGGTGGAACCGCTGCGCGACAGCTTGGATGTCGCCGTCGTCTTCCCGTCGATGCCAGGGGTGATGCGACTCAATAAAATGGGCAGTTTCTCGATGGCACAGTTGGGACAAAGCAAAAGTGCGATCGGCGAATTCATGAAAAAACGGAAGGAAAAATCCGGGAGTTCCTTCCAAGACGGAATGCTGAAACTGCTGCAAACTTTGCCGAAAGTGCTGAAATATTTGCCGATCGACAAAGCGCAAGATGCGCGCAACTTCATGCTGAGTTTCCAGTATTGGCTGGGAGGTTCCCAAGAAAACTTGGAAAACTTCCTGCTGATGCTGTCACATAAATATGTCTTCAAAGGCCAGTCACAGCCGACTTTCCAAGAACCTGTTGTCTACCCAGACATGGGAATTTGGCATCCTTTGGCATCGTCGATGTTTGAAGATGTAAAAGCATATCTGAACTGGTTTAATGCCCGTACAGATATTTCTGCGGATCTCAAAGATCCCCTCGCACCTTGCATTGGTTTAGTGTTGCAACGCACTCACTTAGTCACAGGAGATGACGCGCACTATGTAGCAATGGTGCAGGAATTGGAGGCAATGGGGGCGCGGGTGGTGCCGATTTTTGCCGGCGGTTTGGACTTCTCTAAACCTGTGGAGACTTTTTTCTTGGAAGTCGGGGCAAAAGGTGTTACACCTCTGCCGATTGTTGATGCGGTGGTTTCTCTGACTGGTTTTGCTTTGGTGGGCGGCCCGGCGAAACAAGATCACCCGAAGGCGATCGAGACTTTGAAAAAGCTAAATTGCCCTTACATGGTGGCTTTGCCGCTGGTTTTCCAAACGACAGAAGAATGGGAAGATAGCGATTTAGGCTTGCACCCGATTCAAGTTGCGTTGCAAGTTGCGATTCCTGAGTTGGATGGTGCGATCGAACCGATTATTGTGTCGGGACGTGATGGCGCAACTGGCAAGGCGATCGCCCTGCAAGATCGAATTGAAGCGATTTCCCAGCGCGCCATGAAATGGGCAATGCTGCGCCGCAAACCAAAATTAGATAAGAAAGTTGCGATCACAGTTTTCAGTTTTCCTCCAGATAAAGGCAACGTCGGAACAGCCGCTTATTTGGACGTTTTCGGCTCGATTTACGAAGTATTGAAAGCCTTAAAAGGTAACGGTTACGACTTGCCAGAATTGCCGGATTCCGCCGAAAAACTGATGCAAGAAGTCATCCATGACGCAACAGCCCAATACCAAAGTCCCGAATTAAATATTGCTTACCGGATGTCCGTAGCTGAATACGAAGAATTCACTCCTTACTCGGAACGGTTGCAAGAAAATTGGGGACCGCCTCCGGGACATTTGAACAGCGACGGACAAAATTTGCTGATTTTTGGCAAACATTTTGGCAATGTGTTTATCGGAGTGCAACCTACTTTTGGATACGAAGGCGATCCGATGCGGTTGTTATTCTCTCGTTCTGCTAGCCCGCACCACGGTTTTGCTGCTTACTATACATATTTGGAGCGCATTTGGGGTGCGGATGCGGTGCTGCACTTTGGCACTCACGGTTCGCTAGAATTCATGCCCGGTAAGCAGATGGGAATGTCTGTCGATTGTTATCCTGACAGTTTGATCGGCAAGATTCCTAACCTCTATTATTACGCGGCTAATAATCCTAGTGAGGCAACAATTGCTAAGCGCCGCAGTTATGCTGAAACAATCAGCTATCTGACTCCTCCGGCTGAAAATGCTGGTTTGTACAAAGGTTTGCAGGAACTCAGCGAGTTAATTGCTTCTTATCAAACTTTGAAAGAGACTGGGCGCGGTGTGCCGATTGTGGATGCGATCGTCGAAAAATGCCGTTTGGTGAATTTGGATAAGGATATCGCGTTACCTCCCGAACAAGAACGAGGGGTTGCTGCGGATATGACTGCCGAGGAACGGGATAATTTAGTTGGCTTGGTTTACCGCAAGTTGATGGAGATTGAGTCGCGGTTGTTACCTTGCGGTTTGCACGTGATCGGTAAGCCGCCGACTGCTGAAGAGGCGATCGCAACTTTGGTTAACATCGCCAATTTAGACCGGGAAGAAGACGGATTAGTCAGTTTGTCGCGGATTATTGCTCAAAGTTGCGATCGCAATATTGACGATATCTACACGAACAATGACAAAGGCATTTTAGCAGATGTTGAATTGCTGCAAAACATCACTTTAGCCTGTCGGGATGCCGTCACCGCTTTAGTGAAGGAACAAACCGATGCTGAGGGTCGAGTTTCCCTGGTTTCCAAGTTGAATTTCTTCAACATGGGGAAGAAAACACCTTGGATTGAATCCTTACACGCAGCGGGTTATAAAAAGGTCGATCCAGACCTAATTAAACCGCTGTTTGAGTATCTGGAATTCTGCTTGCAGCAAGTTTGTGCCGATAACGAATTGGGCGCTTTGTTGCGCGCGCTAGAAGGCGAATACATTATCCCTGGCCCAGGCGGCGATCCGATTCGCAACCCGGATGTTTTGCCGACTGGGAAGAATATGCACGCTTTGGATCCGCAGTCAATCCCCACCACGGGGGCGATTAAGTCTGCTAAGGTTGTGGTCGATCGGCTATTAGAAAGACAGCGCGTTGATAACGGCGGAAATTACCCAGAAACCATCGCCGTTGTGTTGTGGGGAACCGACAACATCAAGACTTACGGCGAATCCCTCGCGCAAGTAATGTGGATGGTGGGAGTGAAACCAGTTCCCGACGCTTTGGGCCGGGTAAACAAACTCGAATTGCTTTCTTTAGAAGAGTTGGGACGCCCTCGGATCGACGTAGTAATTAACTGTTCTGGCGTATTCCGCGACTTGTTCATCAACCAAATGAATTTGTTAGATAAAGCGGTGAAAATGGCAGCGGAAGCCGACGAACCGTTAGAGATGAACTTCGTCCGCAAACACGCCCTGAAGCAAGCGGAAGAAATGGGAATCAACCTGCGACAAGCAGCAACCCGCGTCTTTTCCAATGCTTCTGGTTCCTATTCATCTAACGTCAACTTGGCGGTGGAAAACAGCACTTGGGAAAGCGAAGCGGAGTTGCAGGAAATGTACTTAACTCGCAAATCCTTCGCCTTTTCTTCCGACAATCCGGGAACAATGGAACAAGACCGGAAGATTTTTGAATCATCCTTGAAAACTGCGGAAGTCACATTCCAGAACTTGGATTCTGCCGAGATTTCCCTAACCGACGTGTCGCACTATTTCGACTCTGATCCGACTAAATTGATCGGCAGTTTGCGCGCAGATGGGAAGAAACCGGCATCTTTTGTTGCTGATACAACCACAGCCAACGCGCAGGTGCGGACGCTATCAGAAACCGTGCGTTTAGATTCGCGGACTAAGCTGCTGAATCCGAAGTGGTACGAGGGGATGTTGTCGCACGGTTATGAAGGTGTGCGGGAGATTTCTAAGCGTCTGGTGAATACGACTGGATGGAGTGCGACGGCGGGCGCTGTGGATAATTGGGTGTATGAGGATGTCAACACTACGTTTATCCAAGATGAGGAGATGCAGAAGCGTTTGCTTAACTTAAATCCTCATTCTTTCCGCAAGATTGTCAGCACTTTGCTTGAGGTGAATGGCCGGGGTTATTGGGAAACTTCGGAGAACAATTTGGATCGCTTGCGTGAACTTTATCAGGAGGTGGAGGACCGGATTGAGGGGGTAGAATAGTTCTAAGATTTATGGGGCTGGCAGAAATGTCAGCCTCAACAACTTCTGTAACTAACTGTCTATCTTAGGACTTAGGGAATGTACACAGGTTTTGGATACGGTCAAGGGCGATCGATCTAATTAAATTAGATCCATTTATAATAGGGTTAAAGTTCTCGTGGAGTATTTGCAATGGTTCAAACCCTGGCGTACAGTAAAGAAGAGCTTGCAGGTTCTCACCTGGTTTTACATGATATCAGTTGGGAAACCTACGAACAGTTGTTAGAAATATTTGCGGAACGTTCAATGCCGCGCATGACTTACTATCAGGGAACTTTAGAACTCATGGTACCTTTACCAGAACATGAGAGGTATAGCTGGACTCTCGGTAGGCTAATTGTAGCGCTGTCTGAGGAAATTGGGATTGAAATTATCGGATTAAAATCATCTACTTGGCGTTCGGAACCGAAAAAAGCTGGCAACGAAGCTGATGAATGTTTTTATATCCAAAATGAAGCTTTAATGCGGCGAAAGTTAACTATCGCTCTCAAAAATGACCCGCCCCCAGACTTAGCTGTGGACATGGATTTGACTAGCTCATCTATCAATAAAATGGCGGTTTATGCGGAACTTAAAGTGCCGGAGGTTTGGATTTGGAAGAAGGGGAAACTAATAATTAACATTTTAAATGATACGGGTTATGTCGAGTCCGAAACCAGTTTGGCATTTGCCTCCTTTCCTGTCAAAGAACTCGCACAGTTTATGAGCCTCGACTCAGAAAAGGGAGAGAATGCGAGAATTAGAGAGTTTAGAGAGTGGGTGCGATTCCCTGCGGGATAGCTTCGCTTCACGCACTTAAATTAAATCCGGGTTTGTTACCCGCTTTATGAAATACGATCAAATAAATTCGATCGAATAAAGACGGCGGTTGAAACCGCAACTACACTAACAAAGTCCGCCTACGCGGACTAAGAAGACTGAGTTTTTACATACTGTTTCAACACGGGATTCAAACTAAACAAAGTTATCTGTTCCTGTTCCTGCGTATCCAATAAAAACCGATTTTCAAGAGATCGCCAGGAGTGGATTGAGACTGCTCAGGAATTAGGGCGAATTGTCCCTCAACCGAAAGGTAGATTGATGTTTGCGTAGTTGAAGTAAGGATAAAATATTGCTATGACTACCCTCACCCTCAACTTCAACCCTATTATTAAGCTGACCAGGGAGTTGAGCTAGTGAACTCGGCAATCAGAGAGTTTAGAGAGAGAATAAAAAATCAGTTAGAGGATAGGCGGAAAAAAATTTATACAAGATATATATTGCCAACAAAGACAAAAATACGGGTAATGCCTCTTTAAGAATTGTCTCTAATGATATCTTTAATATTTCTTCTTTATCTGACTGGTTAGTAGTATTAATCTTTTGCTTTTCTGCAACTTCTAAAATTTCTGAACTGCTGTTTTCTTGGTCAGAGTATTCTTCTTGAGCCACTGAATCATCTAAAGTATTTGGATCTTTGTTAAAGTTAGAGAAATTAATCTTGGGAACTTTGGGGTTTTTGAGAAAATAAACAGCTCCTATTGAAGCTAAAAATAAGAGCAATATGTTATGAACATCACCTTGAGTTAAGCTTATCATAAAATGCACTACTTTTTTCTCTTGTGAATTTTCCTATTTTACGACCTAACCTGTTACCTGTGAAATAAGAATCTTCAATCATACTAGGATTGTAAGATCCAAAATGAGGTTCCGAATCTTCTACCCTCGGATATTTATCATTACTTTTTTTGTCAACTCCCGTATCGACTTTCTCACTTGGGAGGGGTCCTAAAATTTCTTGGAACCTAGTTTGACTTCTTATTGATTCAGTTGTTTTCCCTACTATGCTAGGAGCAGCTTGGGCTTGACCAAGTGGAAGTAACCACAATAAAGCAATCCACAAAAGAGCTACTCCAACATAAGATAGTTTTTTGATCATAAACCTAAAATACCTTGAAACCATCCCATACTTAGTCCAACAATAAAAGCAGCAATCACGGGGACTCCTATGAATACAATAGCAACACCCAATTCTTTCATACTATTAATTTTTTAATTAACTGTTTTAGTTATCCTATCACTAAGTTAACTAATTGTCAATAAGTAATTTTTACGAATTATTAAATTAGTGGATTGAGGCTATCTGCTAGTGAACTATGGTATCCCATCGGTCAGGCTAAAGACCCCTTAATATTTCTGGATCACAGTGAAATCGGAAGCGATCGCCCTTATCTTCCCCAAAGTACGAGCGCCCTGATATTCCCCAAGTACGATCGCCCTTATTTTCCCAAAGTGCGATCGCCCTTTGCTTTCCCACACCAAACTAATTAATACCCTATCTAAGCGGTTTTCTAAACCGATATCCATCAGGTTCTACAACCACAAATGCCCCTCTTAGTTCTACTTCCGAGTAATTTTCTATAACTTTTGCAAGTTCGTTGTGAACTTCATTCACCATTTTAGGTAAGACTCGAAGGTAAATCACACCTGTTCCGATCGCCCTCACAAAAACAAGATTTCCCTAATCTCAGTCTCGCGTAACCATGATGCGATTTTCTGCTTGCGCTACTCTCAGTATTTCTTCATCACTTGCTTGCGCTAGACCCATTTGAGCGACAAGAATTACATCATGTCCTGCATCAATCAAAAACTTTGTGGTGACAGCATACACATCTTGATCAATCAGAAATTTCATAATTTAAGCTAATGCCAAATGCACATCGACCGCCGCCACCAGTGCGATCGCATAACGCAAGCACGCCCGAATATCATCCATTTCCAGATCGGGATAGTAGTCTCGGATAATTTCTCCAAAAGAAAGCCCTTCATTTAGTAATTCGAGAACGCTCTGTACAGTAATGCGCGTACCCATTATGCAAGGCTTACCGAAGTGAATTTGAGGGTTGACGGAGATTCTGTCCATTTTGACCACGCAGCTCTATGTCTCTTCTATTTTAAGTCATCAGGTAGGCGATCGCAACCTGGATTTTTTCACCAGGAAGCCGATCGCCCGTTTCTTCCTAAAGTGCGATCGCCCTTATCTTCCCAAAGTGCGATCGCCCCTCTCTTCCCATCCAAAAATACTCCCTCAACTTCTCAAATTCTCCAACACTAAAACCGTTAACCCCGGTAAAGAAGGCAACCGCGCATCATTTGTCAAGAAAAACGAAGCACCCTCACGGATAGCTGTAGCCATTTGAATGGAATCGGGCGATCGCAAATTGTAAGTTGCTCTCAGTTGTGCCGCTGTTTCAGCAATATCTGGAGTTAATTCAACAACAGTTAAACTTTCTTGATTCATCAATATTTCACGATATTCTTGAGCCAAGGCAGTATTTTTCTGTCGCAGGGGATGAACTAGCACTTCTACGAGCGTTACTGTTGATGTCACTATCCTAAAATCACCGCGATTAAACGATTTAAAGAAAAGCAGCATCATCTCTAGATATTTTGGATTTTGCTCCATAAAGTAAATCAGAGGCGCAGTATCCAATCCGACAACTTGTCCCTGTAACTGAGCTATCCATTCCATGAATCTCTTTCCCGATCGACATATTCTTGAGCATCAATCCCATGCCAAATTTCCTTACCCAAACCTGATAATTCTAAAATACTGCGCTTCGGCTTAGGAATCACCCGTTGACGAATATGTGCAAACAATTCAGAGATGAGTCGCATTTGCTCATCTGGTGCAAGTTTGAGAACCTGAGTCAGTACCGTGCTGTAAGTAGACATAGACTCTTCATTAAGATTTTTGGGCTGATTGTCATTATAGCAATTTAGGAGCTAGGCAAATACGATCGCCCTTATCTTCCCCAAGTACGATCGCCCTTATTTCCCCAAGTACGATCGCCCTTATTTCCCCAAGTACGATCGCCCTTATTCCCCCAAGTGCGATCGCCCTTATCTTCCCCAAGTACGATCGCCCTTATTTCCCCAAAGCGCGATCGCCCTTTGCTTTCCAACACCAAACTAATTAACACCCTATCTAAGCGGTTTTCTAAACCGATATCCATCAGGTTCTACAACCACAAATGCCCCTTTTAGTTCTACTTCAGAGTAATTTTCTATAACTCCTGCTAGTTCCTTATGAACTTCATTCACCATTTTAGGTAAGACTCGAAGGTAAATCACACCTGTTCCGATCGCCCTCACAAAAACAAGATTTCCGTAATCTCTGTCTCGCGTAACCAGGATACGATTTTCTGCTTGCGCTACTCTCAGTATTTCTTCATCACTTGCTTGCGCTAAACCCATTTGAGCGACCACAATTACATCATGTCCTGCATCAATCAAAAACTTTGTGGTGACAGCATACACATCTTGATCGATCAGAAACTTCATAATTTAAGCTAATGCCAAATGCACATCGACCGCCGCCACCAGTGCGATCGCATAACGCAAGCACGCCCGAATATCATCCATTTCCAGATCGGGATAGTAGTCTCGGATAATTTCTCCAAAAGAAAGCCCTTCATTTAGTAATTCGAGAACGCTCTGTACAGTAATGCGCGTACCCATTATGCAAGGCTTACCGAAGTGAATTTGAGGGTTGACGGAGATTCTGTCCATTTTGACCACGCAGCTCTATGTCTCTTCTATTTTAAGTCATCAGGTAGGCGATCGCAACCTGTATTTTTTCACCACCGGCATTATTTTCCTATCAGCCGATCGTACTCTGCGTGAGTACCAATCCAAAACCACAAAATACCTGTTTCAATTTCAACACCCAACGCCCGATAAGCCTGTCCAGCGCTTACAGACCAATACTTACCAACCTTCTTAAAATGCAAAGAAGGATGAGACGGATCGGCCTTCAGCAACTCATAACACTGATCTGCAGTAGCTTGTACATTTGATGACCAAGCATTGTAACACTCCCAAAACTTTCTCCTTCGTATAGTGCATTAAATCGCTCGATAATTACCACTCTCACAATCTGCGATCGCCTCTGCAGCTAAAGCATCTAGTTTACCCTCAGCAATATCTTTCTCTAACTGAACATCCCATCGTTGGTAATCCAAATTTAGAAACCACTCTAACAACTCTCCAATCTTGTTGGGCGGAAGTTGGAGAATCGCATTTTCTATCTGTTCAATAGTCAACATAGGCTATCTTAACTTACACTAAATTTCGTTGATTTTTTGGCGGGGTATTTATTATATCTCAATTCGGGATTCGGGGAAAAGCGATCGCCCTTATTTTCCCAAAGTGCGATCGCCCCTTCTTTTACCTAATCAAATGGATTCAATATAGTTAACCCATTAACACGCTTAAAATCCTTAGCATTGCGAGTCACCAAAACACATCCCTCAACTAAAGCACAGGCGGCAATTACACCATCACCTAGTTTTAAGCGATAATCTCGGCGAATATGGGCTGCACTATCTAACACTGATTCTGTCAATGATACGCACTTAAGAAGCCTCAAAAATTCTCGCATCTCATTCGCTTGTTCTTCTGTCAATGCCGGGTAACAAAGTAACTCCACCCAACTAATCGGAGAGTAAAATGCCTCTGCATCTCCAGCTTCAATCTCATCAAATATAGGCTGAACCTCCGGCTCGTCATAGAAGTAGTAAATCAGAATGTTGGTATCGAGAAGATATTTATAGGACTTACGCATTGACAAAATAACCAAACAGTGTATTGATAAATAATTGTCGTCTCCTTTCTAACCCACATTCCGCACTTCAAGTTGAAGTACGATAAAATAGAATACCGAAAAAGCCAAAAACCCGGATAATTCAGAAA